>NZ_JALPKN010000139.1 GCF_023630195.1 Actinotalea sp. C106
CCAGGTCGCGGCCGCAGCCCCCGCCCCCGAACGCAGCAGGGTCGCCAGTCCGGGTCCGGCCGGCACGGACCTCACCCCTCGGCCTCCTGCTCCTCCGAGCCCTCGTCCTCGGCCCCGGTGTCCTCAGGGGCCGAGGCCAGGCGTTCGATCGTGGGCAGCACGACGCGGGGCGGCATCGCGTCGGTCGCGCCGGCCCCCGGCCCGTAGTGCCCGACGGTTCCCGCGATGCGCGCGCTGAGCGCCAACGGCACCGCCACCTGACCGCTGACCGACTGGACCCCGTCGACCGTCGTGAGCTCGGCCACGGCGTCGGCGTCCTGACGGATGCGCTGGACGAGGCTCACGTCGCTCAACGCCCCGCCGGCGACGACCGCGCCGACCGACCTGGTCTGGGCCGCGCGGCTGATCTCCAGGGCCGACGCGAGCATCAGCTCGGCGCGCTCGGTCTCCTCGGCGGCCTCTTCGGCGGGGGCGGACTCGAGGGCGGCCTCGGCCTGCTCGACCTCGTCGATGCTCACGGTCGGGCCGCCCAGCACGACCACGGCGTCTGCCGGGCCCGTGATCTCACCGTCGAGGGTGATCAGCTCGGCCTCGACGAGCACGTCGACGACGAGCTCGGAGGTCTCGGCGCGGGAGTCCGGGGACGCCGGGTCGGCCGTGGTCAAGGACTGCACGAGGGCCTCGGCGAGCTCGACCCCCGTCCCGGCGTCGTCGGCCGGCACGGGGTCGAGGTACTCCAGCAGGGTGCCGGCGATCTGCTGGCGGAAGGACTGCTGAGCGGGGTCGGTCCACGCCTCGGTCACCTGGACGGCGCCGGTCACCGTGCCTCCAGCCTGCTCCACCCGGGACACGACGGCCTCGAGCACCTCGGGCTGGACGTCTGCGACCTCGATCACCGCGACCCGCCGCTCGCCGAGGACGTCGGCGAGCATCGCCGGCGCCATCTCGTCCACGGCCGTCTCGGCGTGGCCGAGCTCGGCGAGGGTGCGGTCGAGCTCGACGCGGAGCTCGTCCTTCTCGGTGCGGAGCTGCTCGACCTGGCCGGTCAGGGTGTCCCCGATGCTCTGCTCGAGGGGACCCGCTCCCAGGGCGATCCCGACCGCGAGGGCCAGGAACACCGAGATGAGCGAGACGAGGTGGTAGCGGAAGTCGATCACGATGGGTTCTCTCGATCAGTGGCGTACGGGTGCATCAGGCACCGCCGCCGAAGAAGACCCGGACCGACGACAGGACGTCGTCGGTCCAGGCGCCGAACAGGCCGAACATGGTCTGCCCCGCGACGGTCGACGCGAGGGCGACCCCGAGGGCGAAGAGACCGGCGATGACGAGCAGCCCGAGCTGCCAGGACGAGATGCGCTGGCGGTACAGGCGGGACACGCCCTTGGCGTCGATGAGCTTGCTGCCCACGCGCAGCCGGGTGAGGAAGGTCGAGGCCATCCCGGACCGGCCCTTGTCGAGGAACTCGACCAGGGTCGCGTGGGTGCCGAGGGCGACGATGAGCTCGGCGCCCTTGTCGTCGGCCAGGAGCATCGCGACGTCCTCGCTCGTGCCGGTGGCCGGGAAGACGACGTGCTTGACGCCGAGCTTCTCGACGCGCTCGACCCCTGGGGCGCGTCCGTCGCGGTACGCGTGCACGACGATCTCGGCCCCGCTGGTCAGGGCACGGTCGGAGACCGAGTCCATGTCGCCGACGATGAGCTCGGGCCGGTGACCGGCCTCGAGGATCGCGTCCGCCCCGCCGTCGACCCCGATGAGGACCGGCCGGTACTCCTTGATGTAGGGGCGCAGCGCGGCGAGGTCCTCCTTGTAGTGGTACCCCCGCACGACGATGAGGGCCTGCCGACCTTCGACGACGGTCTCGATGTCCGGCACGCCGACGCCGTCCAGGAGGAGCTCGCGCTCCCGGCGGAGGTAGTCCATGGTGTTGGCCGCGAACGACTCCAGCTGGACCGCGAGACCGGCACGGGCCTCCTCCATCGCCGCCGCGACGGTCGCCTCGTCCTGGACGACACCCTCGGCGACGAGCTGGTCGCCGTCGTAGACGCTCCCCTCCTGGATCCTCACCTCGCGCCCCTCGGTCAGGGCGAGCACGTCCGGGCCGAGGTCGTCCACCAGGGTGATCCCGGCCTGCACGATGATGTCGGGCCCGAGGTTGGGGTAGCGGCCGGAGGTCGACCGGGCGGCGTTGAGGACGGCGCGAGGACGGCAGGCGATCAGCGCCTCCGCCGAGATCCGGTCGATGTCGAGGTGGTCGATCACCGCGACGTCACCGGGCCGCAACCTCTTGGTCAGGTTCTTGGTCCGGGGGTCGACGCGGACCGGACCGTGCAGTCCGGGCTCATCGGGCGCAGGGCGGCGCTGGCGCAGGCGGAGTCTCATCGGGGGTCATCGTCCCACGACAGAGCGCTCGAGGAGCTCAGCGGCATGCTCGAGGGCCGAGGTCGAGTCCTCCTGGCCGGAGAGCATCCGTGCCAGCTCGGCCACCCGCTGTTCACCTTCCACCAGGCGCACGTCCGAGGCCGTCACCACGTCGGCGCCTGCGTCCTGGGACTTGGTGACCACGAGGTGCTGGTCCGCGAAAGCCGCGACCTGCGGCAGATGGGTGACGACGACGACCTGGGCCTCGCGGCCGAGTTCGGCGAGCCGTCGCCCCACCTCGACCGCCGCGCGGCCACCGACCCCTGCGTCGACCTCGTCGAAGACGAAGGTGGGCGGGCGCGCCGCACCTGACGTCGGCGCGGTCGCGAGGGCGACCTCGAGGGCCAGCATCACCCGCGACAGCTCACCTCCCGAGGCGCCCTGTCCCAGCGGTCGGGACGGGGCCCCGGCATGGGCCGCGAGCCGCATCGAGACCTCCTCGGCCCCCCACGCCCCGAGGGCTCCGACGGGCTCGAGGACGACCTCGAGCCGCGCCGCGGCCATCGCGAGCCCGGCGAGCTCCTCGGTCACGGCAGTGGCCAGACGGTCGGCAGCCTCGGCGCGGGCGGCACTCAGGCGGTGACCGTCGGCCTCGAGGGTGGCCTCGACCGCCGCGAGCCGGTCGCGGACCTCAGCGGTGCGGTCCTCACCCCGGTCGAGGTCGAGCAGCTGATGACCGGCCTCGTCCGCCCACACCATGACGTCGGCGAGGGTCCCCCCGTGGCTCCGGGCCAACGTGGTCAGCTCGGCCCTCCGTGCGTGCAGGGCCTCGAGCCGCGCGGGGTCGGACTGGACGCCGTCGGCGTAGGCGCCGAGCTCGACGGTCACGTCGTTGACCAGGTAGCCGACCTCCGCGAGGCGCCCGACCAGGGCGCCCAACGCCTCGTCGTGCTCGGCGACCTGGTCCAAGGTGCGTCGCGCGTGCTCGACGGCGGCGACAGCCCCCTCGAGCCCTGTCGCGTCCTCAGGTCCCGCCAGCGCCAGCTGCGCGGTCAGGGCCGCGGTGCGCAGGTCCTCGGCATGCCCGAGCCGAGAGGACTCCGCGGCGAGGGTCTCGTCCTCGCCCGGCTGGGGTGCGATCCGTTCGACCTCGGCGAGCCCCAGGCGCAACAGCTCGGCCTCGCGCGCCCGGTCCCGCGCGTGGGTCACGAGGTCGTCGAGCTCGGCTTCGAGGTCCCCCCGCTCGGACCACGCGGCACGGTAGGACGCGAGGACCTCGAGGTGCTCCGGCCCCGCGAACGTGTCCAGCGCGAGTCGCTGCCGGCTCGGGGAGCGCAACCGCGCCTGGTCCGCCTGGCCGTGCACGGTGACGAGCTCCTCGGCGACCTGGGCCAGGACCGCCTGGGGGACGCCACGGCCCCCCAGATGGGCGCGGGACCGTCCCGCAGCCGCGACGGTGCGCACGGCGAGCAGCGTCCCGTCCTCGTCGAGCACGGCCCCGGCCTCTTCGGCGCGCGTCGCCGCCGGGGACGCAGGGTCGACCACGAAACGCCCCTCGACCGTCGCCTGGGGGCTCCCGGCGCGGACCGTGCCAGGGTCGGCCTTGCGGCCGAGCAGGAGCGAGAGGCCCGTCAGGACCATCGTCTTGCCAGCCCCGGTCTCCCCCGTGATGGCGGTCAGCCCCGGACCCAGCGGCACGGTCGCGGACCCGATCACACCGAGGTCCTCGATGCGGATCTCCTCGATCACCGGAGCCCCCCGTCCTCGGCGGGCACGTCCTCGCGCTGCCGTGAGCCGTTGACCCCGCGCCCTCGCCAGCCGCTGACGGGCAGGGCGAACCGCGACACGAGTCGGTCGGTGAACGGCGCGTGGGACATCCGTGCCAGCCTGACCGGGACGTCGCTGCGTCGGACCTCGACCCGCGTGCCGGTCGGCAGGTCGATCCTGCGGCGACCGTCGCAGGTCAGCACTGCGTCGCTCATCGACCGCGCGAGGACCTCGACCGCGAGGACCGAGGTGGGGCCGACCACCAGGGGCCGCGCGAAGAGCGCATGGGCCGAGACGGGGACGAGCAGCATCGCGTCGACGTCGGGCCACACCACGGGGCCGCCGGCCGAGAACGCGTGCGCCGTCGATCCTGTCGCGGTCGACATCACGACGCCGTCGCAGCCGAAGGAGGACAACGGACGTCCGTCGACCTCGACGACGACCTCGACCATCCTCGCCCGGTCGGACTTCTCGACCGTCGCCTCGTTGAGGGCCCAGCCCACCTCGACCTCACCGTCGGGGCGCAGGACGCGAACCTCGACCGTACGCCGCTCCTCGACGTCGTACTCACCGCTCGCGAGACGGCGGACCGCCTCACCGATGTCCTCCCGCTCGCTCTCCGCGAGGAAGCCGACGTGACCCAGGTTCACGCCCAGCAACGGGACGTCCGTGCCGTGCGTGAGCTCGGCGGCTCGCAGGATCGTCCCGTCCCCGCCGAGGACGATGACGACCGCCAGGTCCGAGACCTGAGCGAGCTCGTCCTCGTGGACAGGGGCCATACCTGCCGCCTCGAGGGCCGCGACCGCCTCGGCAGCAGCCGCGACCGCCTCAGGGCGACCGCTGTGGTGGACGACGAGGGCGGACCGGGTCATGGTGCTCCTTCCACGAGGGTAGGTGCGCCGGAGCGCACCGCCGCAGCGACAGCCGGTCCTAGCGCGCCCTGGGCCGGTGCGTCCTGGACCGTGGCGGGAGATGGCCCCGAAGGCTGCAGCCAGAGGAAGTACTCGCGGTTGCCCGACTCCCCCGTGAGCGGGCTCGGGAGGACGGCTCGGACCCGGGCCCCGCCAGACCGGGCGAGCTCGGCGACACCGAGGACAGCCTCGACCCGCTGCTCGCAGGAGTGCACCACGCCGTCGGAGCCCAGCCGCTCCCGGCCGACCTCGAACTGCGGTTTGACCATGACCAGGAGGTCCCCCGCGGGGCGGACGACCTGCATCAGCGCAGGCAGGACCAGTCGCAGCGAGATGAAGGAGAGGTCTGCCACGAGCAGGTCGACCGGGCGCCCCACCTGGCCGAGATCGAGGTCGCGGACGTTGACCCCTTCGCGCAGCTCGACCCGAGGGTCTGCACTCACCTCGGGGGCCATCTGGCCGTGGCCGACGTCCACGGCGAGCACGTGCGAGGCACCGCGCTCGAGGAGCACCTGGGTGAAGCCACCGGTCGAGGCCCCTGCGTCGAGGCACCGCGAGCCGTCGAGGCTCACCGCGCCGGCGGCGAGCTCCTCCACCGCGTCGAGGGCGCCGATCAGCTTGTGCGCGGCGCGGGACACGTAGTCCGTGCCCTGGTCCTCGACCTCGAGCAGGTGGTCGGGGCCGACGGGCTGCGCCGGGCGGGTCGCGGCCGACCCAGCCACACGCACACGCCCCTGGCCCACGAGCTCCTGCGCACGGGTCCGTGAGCGGGCCAGGCCACGACTGACCAGCTCGACGTCGAGGCGCCGGGTCGTCACGACCATCACTCGCGGGTCTCGGCGAGCCGGTCGGACAACGCTCCGTGCACCGCGTCGAACAGCGCGACGTGCTCACGAACTGGACGGTCGCCAAGACCCTCAAGGGTCGACAAGGCAGCGTCCACGGCCTGGTCGCCGGTCGCCTGCAGCTCGTCCACCTGGTCCTGCACTCGTCCTCCTCGATGTGACGGCTCAGGCCGTCACCCAGAGCTCGCGTCGTCCTGGCCTGCCACGCTACCTGCCACGACGGGACTTCAGGACTCGTGCACAGGCATGTCCGGGACCGAGTCGGCGTCCACCGGCTCACCGGCGTCGCGTGCGGCCCACACCGCGGCGCACGCCGATCGGACGAGGTCGATCGAGACGAGCCCCGCCCCAGCACCCCTCCCGAGGTCGAGCACCCCGTCGCGCACACGTGCCGCGGAGTCGCCGCAGACCCACCACCCCTCGCTACCGACCACGGGTGCGGGGTGCGGCTCGAGCAGGCAGCGCAGGTCCACCCCCAGCAAGGAGGGGCGCTCACCGGCCTCGGAGAGAACAGCGTCGCGAGCGGAGCTCACACCGGTCAGGACGTGCAACCCCGGGTAGTCCGCGGCGCGCGCACCGGCGAGATCGGTGTCCAGCCTGTCGCCGATGACGAGCGGACGCTGCGCCTGGGCACGCTCCACAGCGAGCCTGAACATGGTCGGGCCAGGCTTGCCTGCGCTGACCGGCTCGGCGCCGGTCGCGGCCACGACCGCGTTGACGAGCGCACCGTTGCCGGGCGCGAACCCGCGCTCGTTCGGAAGCGTCAGGTCTCGGTTGCTCACCACGTGCAGGGCACCACGCTGGACCGCGTACGCCGCCTCGGCGAGCCTGGCCCACCCGAGCTCGGGAGAGAATCCCTGCACGACGGCGTCGGGCTCGTCGTCCGCGGACTCCACGACGACGAACCCTGCTGCGCGGACGGCTGTGAGCAGGCCAGCACCGCCGACCACGAGCACACGGGCCCCGGACGGCACCAGGTCGGTCAGGACCATCGCCGCGGCCTGCGCCGCCGTCATGACATCAGCGGGCTCAGCAGGGATGCCGAGCTCGCTGAGCTGACGCGCGACGGACTCCGGCTCGCGGGACGCGTTGTTCGTGACGAAGACCAGACCCATCCCGGCAGCACGTGCGGCGACGAGGCTCTCGGACGCGTGCGCGATGGGCTCGGGGCCCCGGTACGCGACGCCGTCAAGGTCCACCAGCGCCAGGTCGTGGAGCTCCGCGAGCGGGGTGAGGACCTCGAGCAGCATCAGCGGACCTCCCCCGTCGGCCGACCTGCTCCACGTGCCGCAGCTCCATCCTCGACCGTGTCGTCCTCGAGGTCGAAGACCACCACGTCCTCCTTCTCCTCGCCCCCGGGGTTGATGGCCTGCAGCACCTGGGCCGCCTCGTCACCACGACCGGCGGCGGTCAGTGCCGACGCGCGTGCCTCGGCCACGCGGGTCGACAGCTCCGGGTCGAGAGCCGAAGAGAGGTACGGAGACAGGACGGCCAGTGCGGCGTCGGGGTCACCGAGATCCACCCGGGCACCGCTGATCACGATGGCAAGCTCAGCCTTGAGCTCGTCCGGAAGGTCCCGGGCACCGTCCTCCTGAGCCAACGCCAGCGCACGATCAGGACGCCCGAGGCCTCGCTCGCAGTCGGCCATCAGGGGCAGATGCTCGTCGGAGCCGTTGAGCCGGCGCACCGTGCGCAGCTCGCGGAGTGCCTCCGCGTACCGTCCTGTGCGGTAGGCGGTGATGGCAGCAGCCTCGCGGACGACGTCGACGCGACCCGCGCGACGTACCGCTGCCTGAGCGTGCTCGTAGGCGAGCTCAGGATCCTCGTCCAGGAGGCGGCCCGCCATGACGAGGTGCTGAGCTACACCGTCGGCGTTCTCCCGGCTCAGGGTCCGCAGTCGTGCTCGCGCCGCACGGTCGAGGTCGGAGGCCTGGACGTCCTCGGGGATGGCCGGGGCGGCTGCCGCGCTCGCACGCACCGGGCGGTCCTGGCCGGGTCGGCCGTCGGTCGGTCGCGCGCCCCGAGCGGGAGCGCCTCGTCCACCGGCACTGGCTCCACCACCGCTGCGGCTCCGATCACCCGCACCGCGGGGCCTCCCGTCGTCTCGTCCGCCGCCCCCGCCGCGCGGAGCACCTCCACCGGACCTGCGTGCCTCGCCTGCCTGCATCATCATTCCTCTCTTGACACCTGGCTCATGGTCTCACGCCGTCCATCAGCGACAGGCGTCGCCCCAGGCGTCAACCATCCGGGGGTGAACGCAGAAAGGGCCACCCCTATGGGGTGGCCCTTTCTGAAAAGGTGTTCGGCGGCGACCTACTCTCCCACACAGTCTCCCGTGCA
>NZ_JALPKN010000013.1 GCF_023630195.1 Actinotalea sp. C106
GCGTCACCCTCCGCCGGGGTGCCCCGGCCCGTCACGTCGACCGCCAGGGTGCTGCCCGCCCGCTCGGCCAGCCATGCGGCCAGACCCCCGGCCGCCGGCGTGCTCACGTCCAGCTCGAACCCGGCAGCCTCGCCGGCCTCCTCGGGGACCATCGCGAACAGCCGCTCACGCAGGGTCCGGAACTCAAGCGCGTCGAAGACGCGGTGCATCGCCTCGCGATCCCAGGGCCGGGCGGTGAGCTCTGCCACACCGAGGGGCAGCGAGACGTCGCGGACGGCGGCGTTGAGCTCGCGGTTGAGGCGGACCTGGTCGAGGTGGCCACGCAGGCTCTCACCGGCCTTGCCCGTCAGCTGAGGGGCCGCCGCCAGGACGCCGTCCAGGTCGCCATGGGCGGTGATCCACTTGGCCGCTGTCTTGGGCCCCACCCCCGGGACACCAGGCAGGTTGTCGCTCGACTCGCCCACCAGCGCCGCGACGTCCGGGTAGCGCTCGGGCGGGACGCCGTACTTCTCCGCAACCGCGACCGGGGTGTAGCGCACCAGGTCCGACACACCCTTGCGGGGGTACAGGACGGTGACGTCCTCGGTCACGAGCTGGAGGGCGTCCCGGTCCCCCGTGCACACCAGGACCTGCATCCCGGCGGCGACCGCGTCGGTGACCAAGGTCGCGATGACGTCGTCCGCCTCGAAGCCCTCGCGCTCGAGCGTCGGGATCCTCATGGTGGTGAGGATCTCCTTGATCAGCGGCACCTGGCCCTTGAACTCGCTCGGCGTCGCGTCCCGCGTGGCCTTGTACTCGGGGAACCGCTCCGTGCGAAAGGTGGTCCGACCGACGTCGAAAGCCACGGCGACGTGCGTCGGCCCCTCGTCTCGCAGCAGGTTCGCCAGCATCGCGGTGAAGCCGTAGACCGCGTTGGTGGTCTCGCCGGTGCTCGTCGAGAAGTTCTCGGCCGGCAACGCGAAGAACGCGCGGTAGGCCATCGAGTGGCCGTCGATCAGGAGCAGAAGGGGTCGGTCTCGCGCCAGGTCGCTCACGGTGCCAACCTATCGGCCATGACCGACACCAGCGACGCCCCCGTCCTCGCCGACCTCGACGCCATCCGACAGGCGAACGTCGGGACCCTCATCGAGAGGCTCCGCATCGAGATCATCGAGGCCTCGGCCGACCGTGTGGTCGGGACGATGCCTGTCGCAGGGAACACCCAGCCCTACGGGCTGCTGCACGGCGGCGCCTCGGCTGCTCTTGCCGAGACCCTCGGCTCCTACGGCGCGATGCTCCACGCCGGCGAGCGCCGTCAGGCGGTCGGCATCGAGATCAACGCGACCCACCACCGCTCCGCGCGCGACGGCCTCGTGACCGGGACGGCGCGCGCCGTGCACCGTGGGCGGACCCTGTCGACCTACGAGATCGTGGTGGAGGACTCGGCGTCTCGTCTGATCTGCACGGCTCGCCTCACCTGCTTGGTGATCGAACGACGAGCGGACTGACGCTCGTCCCCCGGCTCTTCGCCCGGCAGGGCCAGACGCAGGTGCCGACGACGCGCGATCAGGTCGTCCAGGCCCCGACCTGGCGCCCTGCTCGCCGCCGTGGCGTCGATCGCGAGCCTCCGCTGCAGGGCCGTCGTCGTGACGACGCGGTGGGTGGCGGCGGGGGCGAACCCGAGCTGGACGAAGAAGCGCTGCATCCCCCGCGCACCGGGGATGGGCGCTGCGTAGACGACCTCGGCCCCGGCCTCGACGGCCACCTGCGCGGCGCCCGCCATGAGCGCGTGGCCGACGCCACGCCGCCGGTGCGCCCGGTCCACGTAGACGGCCTCGACCGCGAGGCTCACGTCGTCGGCGAACGGGGTCGGGCCCAGCACGCGGGCGAGCAGGAGGCCCATCAGTCCTCCCTCGTCCCGTGCGGTGAGGACGGTCCCCCCCGGGGCGGACACGAGAGCGCCGAGCTGCTGGGCCAGCGCGTGGCCGTCGGGGCTGCACACCTGGGGCCCGACGACCGACTCGCGCCGGGCGGCGAGGCAGAGGGCGACGAGCGCCTGGATGTCTTCCGGACGAGCCTGACCTACCACGATGCCTGGGCGCACGACCACGGGCCTCCTCTGACATGCTTCCGGTTCGCTGGGGGGCTACCGGGTAGATGACGAAACGATAACGGCCAGGGCCGGGCCTGGGAAGTGCTTCCCAACTCGGACATAGCGGTCGCCACCTGCACGGGCGCGCCAGCACCGTGCCGGGCGAGCAGCCGAAACGTCGTCGACACATGCACCTCCTACCCTCACGGTGCGCACCCCACTCCGGACGGGCCAGTAGGCTCCCGACCCAAGTACAAGAGGTGTGACTTGAGCCACACGAGCGGATGGAGGCCCCCGGTGGGTCCAGCTGGGACGTGGGCCGGACGATGGCGAACCCGTGCGGGAGCGCTCTCGATCATGGCCGCAACACTGGGCGGGCTCATGCTCGCCATGTCACCTGCCGCGGCCGCAGCCGCGGCCGAGGAGTGCGTGGCGAGCCCTGAGCTCGGCTGCCTGTCCGGCAGCGTGCGCGGTGGTGAGGGGGCAGCGGACGGCGTGGAGATCCTCGTCGAGGACCCTGAGGGCGCGACGTCGACCGCGACCACGGGCGACGACGGCTCGTGGTCGGTCGAGATCCCCGCCAACGGCAGCTACACGCTGACCCTCGACGTGGGCACCCTCCCCGAGGGCGAGCAGCTCGCCAACCCGGACCAGAACCCACGACAGCTGCGCGCGGTCGTCGGCGCGACGCGCACCGTCAACTTCGAGCTCGGGGAACCCGAGGGCGAGGCGCCCTCCGCCGAGAGCGGCGAGGGCGGCACCGACTCCCTCGCCGGGGAGGCTGACGGCGGGGAGGTGCTCGGCGACGACGTGAGCACCTCGAGCATCACCCCCGAGCGCGTGGCCCAGCAGGCCGCCGCCGGCCTGCGCTTCGGCCTCGTGCTCGCCCTCGCCTCGGTCGGCCTCTCGCTCATCTACGGGACGACGGGCCTGTCGAGCTTCTCGCACGGTGAGCAGGTCACCCTGGGCGCGCTGCTCACCTACGTCTTCGTGTCGCTGATGGGCTGGCCGCTGGTCCCGGCGATCATCCTTGCCGTGCTGATCTGCGCGGGCACAGGCTGGCTGCAGGACGTCGGCATCTGGCGCCCGCTCCGGCGCCGCGGCGTGGGCCTGGTGCAGAGCATGATCGTGACGATCGGCCTCGCCCTCGCCCTGCAGTACCTCTTCCAGCTCGTCTTCGGCGGCGGCACGGTGAGCATCCTCAGCTACATCCCGGGGACGTGGACCCTGGGGCCGGTACGGCTCAACATCCCGAGCTACTACTCGATGGGGATCTCGATCGTCGTCCTGCTCGCCGTGGGATGGTTCCTGCTGCGCACGCGGACCGGACGGGCGACCCGCGCGGTGTCCGACAACCCCGCTCTGGCGGCCGCCTCAGGCATCGACGTGGACCGCATCATCCGGCTCGTCTGGGTGATGGCCACCGGCCTCGCCGGCCTCGCCGGCGTCCTCCTCGCCCTGATCTTCAACGGCGCGAACTGGACCCTGGGCATGCAGATGCTCCTGCTCATGTTCGCGGCCGTGACGCTCGGCGGCCTGGGTACGGCCTTCGGTGCCCTCGTGGGGTCCCTCGTGATCGGCATGGTGGTCGAGATGGCCAACCTGGTGATCCCGACCGACCTCAAGTACGCGGCCGCCCTCGTCATCCTCATCCTCGTCCTGATGGTCCGGCCACAGGGCATCCTCGGACGCGCTGAGCGGATCGGTTAAGGGGTTCAGCATGGACTGGCAGAGAATGCTCACGCTCGCCGCGGGCGAGCTCATCGCACCCCAGACGGCCGCCTTCGCCCTGGCCGCCATCGGGCTCAACGTGCACTTCGGATTCACCGGGCTGCTGAACATGGGCCACGCCGGCTTCATGCTGCTGGGTGCCTACGGGTTCGCGATCTCGACCATCGCCGGGGCGCCGTTCTGGCTCGCGTTCCTCGTGGCGGTCGTGGCGGCGATCCTCTTCGCGCTCATCCTCGGGATCCCGACCCTCAAGCTCCGCGGGGACTACCTGGCGATCGTCACCATCTCCGCGGCCGAGATCATCCGGCTCCTGGGCAGATCGACCCTCTTCACCGACCTGACCGGTGCGTCGTCCGGGTTGCGGGGCAACACGTACAAGGCGACCTTCCAAGCGCTCTCCCCGTTGCCCGACGGCACCACGGCCATCGGTCCGTTCGAGTACGGCAACAACCTCTCGAACGGGTGGTGGGTGCGGATCGCCGCCTGGGCGCTCGTCCTCCTCGCCGTGCTCGTGGTCTACCTCCTCGTCCGCAGCCCGTGGGGACGGGTCCTGCGGGGTATCCGCGAGGACGAGGACGCCGTCCGCGCCCTGGGCAAGAGCGTCTACGCGTACAAGATGCAGGCCCTCGTCCTCGGCGGCGTGCTCGGAGCCCTCGGTGGCGTCGTCTACGTCCTCCCGACCTCGGTGCAACCCGATGCGATGGGCAGAGCCATGACCTTCTTCGTCTGGACCGTGCTGCTCCTCGGCGGGGCAGCGACGATCTTCGGGCCGATCCTCGGGTCGATGATCTTCTTCGTCGCCCTCTCCGTGGTCCGCACGAGCATGCGCGAGCTGCTGCCCCCCGACATCTTCGGCCCCGCCCAGATCGAGCCCCTCTCGGGGATCCTCATCGGCGTCTTCCTCATGCTGCTGGTGATCTTCAGACCTCAAGGCATCATGGGCGACAAGAAGGAGCTGACCTTCCATGTCCGCTGACCCCACCGCCGCGCCCACGGGGCCCGGCACCTCCGCGATGGCCGGCCCGTCGGCCGCCCTGGTCGGCCTCGACCCCCGCCCCGGCGTGCCCAAGCCGGACGCGATCCTCGTGGTCGACGACGTCGAGAGGCGCTTCGGCGGTCTCACGGCGGTCGACGTGGACCACCTCGAGGTCCAGCGCGGCGTCATCACCGCCCTCATCGGCCCGAACGGTGCAGGCAAGACGACCCTGTTCAACCTCGTCACGGGCTTCGACCGGCCGAGCAGCGGGAGCTGGACCTTCGACGGTCGCTCGATGTCCAACGTGAATGCTGCCAAGACCTCCCGGGCCGGCATGGTCCGGACGTTCCAGCTCACCAAGGCGCTGTCCCGGATGACCGTCCTGGACAACATGCGTCTCGGAGCGCGGGACCAGCCCGGCGAGAACATGCTCGCCGCTCTCGCGCGGCCCCTGTGGCGGCGACGCGAGCAGGAGATCACCGAGAAGGCCGACGAGCTCCTGGTCCGCTTCAAGCTCGACCACCTGCGGGACGAGTTCGCGGGTTCGCTCTCCGGGGGCCAGCGCAAGCTCCTCGAGATGGCCCGGGCGCTGATGTCCGACCCCGTGATGGTCATGCTCGACGAGCCGATGGCGGGGGTGAACCCGGCCCTCACGCAGTCCCTCCTCGGTCACGTGCAGGCCCTGCGGGACGAGGGGATGACCGTCCTCTTCGTCGAGCACGACATGCACATGGTCCGGCACATCTCCGACTGGGTGGTCGTCATGGCCGAGGGACGCGTGGTGGCCGAAGGCCCCCCGGAGAGCGTGATGGCCGACCCCGCGGTGATCGACGCCTACCTCGGCGCGCACCACGACACCGACCTGGGCGACGACGCCCTGCTGGCCGACGAGGTCATCGAGCAGCTCGAGCACGAGGCGCACGCCGAGGAGGAGGAGCACCATGGCAAGCAGTCCTGAGGCCACCGGAGGGGCGCCCGCGGTCCTCGACCGCGGTGAGCCGCTGCTGCGTGCCGCCGATCTGGTCGCCGGCTACCTGCCGGGGGTGAACATCCTCAACAACTGCGACCTCGACCTGTACCCGGGCGAGCTCATCGGGATCATCGGGCCCAACGGGGCCGGCAAGTCGACGCTGCTCAAGGCGCTCTTCGGGCTGGTCAACATCCGCTCGGGCTCGGTGACGCTCGAGGGTCAGGAGATCGGGGGGCTCAAGCCCAACGCGCTCGTCGGCAAGGGGGTCGGCTTCGTCCCGCAGACCAACAACGTCTTCCCGAGCCTGACGATCGAGGAGAACCTCCAGATGGGGCTCTACCTCCGCCCCAAGGCCTTCACCGAGAGGTTCGCCTTCATCGCCGACATCTTCCCCAACCTCGCCGAACGGCGTCGGCAGCGGGCGGGCTCCCTCTCCGGAGGTGAGCGGCAGATGGTCGCGATGGCCCGCGCCCTGATGATGGAGCCCTCCGTGCTGCTGCTCGACGAGCCCTCAGCAGGACTGTCCCCGGTCCGTCAGGACGAGACCTTCATCCGTACCCGCCGGATCAACAAGGCGGGCGTCTCGGTGATCATGGTCGAGCAGAACGCCCGCCGCTGCCTCCAGATCTGCGATCGCGGCTACGTCCTGGACCAGGGCCGCAACGCCTACACAGGGTCCGGTCGCGAGCTCATGAACGACCCCAAGGTCATCGAGCTCTACCTCGGCACCCTCGCGACCGACATCGAGGACGCGGCGCACGGGAACGAGGCCTGAGCAGCGCCTCACCGTAGGTCCACGGCCGGTCACCTCTCCTGAGGTGACCGGCCGTTCGTCGTCTCCGTGACGACCCCGCGCCGACCCGGAGACCCGGCCGCCTGCCTCATCACGTCCGGCCAGCGCCACGCCCGGCCTGCATCCCGCGCCGCCTGCATCCCAGCCTGCAGATCCCTTCCCGACGGCGGCCCCACCGCTGTCGAGCCGCACAGCAGTGAGGCCCGGCGGGTATCCCCGCCGGGCCTCACCTGGGCCTCAGCGGCCCGTCATGCTGTGGTCACCCAGCGACCTCACCGAAGATCGCCTCGGTCCAGGTGATCGCGTTCTCGGCGTCGTACTCGTAGATGCCGATGAAGGCCGACGACGGGTCGTTGTCCTCGTTGAAGGGGCCAACACCCGACTGACCGACGTACATGATGTCCTCACCGTCGTCGATGAGCTCGACGCACTCGGCGTAGGTGGCGCACTCGGTGCCACCCTCCGCGCCGGACGCCGCGGGCAGGTTCGCCTGGACGGTCGCAGCGTCGTTCGTGCCGCCGAGCTGGGCGGCCAGGGCGGAGAGGATCACGGCGTCGTAGGACTCGGCCGAGTACGAGTACTCGGTCAGGTCCGGGTCGATCCCGAGCAGCCGCTCCTGGAACTCATCGCTCGGGAACGCACCCGGGATGGTGCCCTTGGCGCCCTCGAGCACACCGGCGTCGAGGTCCGGGTAGTTGGCCGTGTTCCCGTCGGTGAAGTACAGGTTCGACGTGTCGTAGCCCGCCTGGAAGAGCTGCGGCACGATGACCGCGGTCTCCTCGAAGGCGATGAGCACGATCGCGTCGGGGTCCGTCGCCATGACGGCCTGGACCTCGGCCTCGTAGTTGTTCTGCTTGGGGGCGAACTCCTCGTTGGCGTCGGCCCCGCCGTAGGTGACCTCGACGCCCTCGGCGACGAGGGTCTCCTCGACGACGTTCCGCAGCCCTGTGCCGTAGTCGTCGTTGAACACGAGGATGCCGACCTTCTCGTGGCCGTCACCGGCGACGAGGTTGCCCAGGGCGTTGCCCTGGACGGAGTCCGGCGGGGCGGTACGGAAGTAGAAGTCGGAGTAGCCGCTCAGCCCGGGCGAGGTGTTGGCCGGGGAGAACATCACGGCCTCGGCCTCGGTGACGGTGTCGATCACACCGTAGGTCACCGAGGAGGACGCCGCGCCGACGATGACGTGAACGCTCTGGCTGAGCAGGTCGTCCACCGTCTGGATCGCCACGGCGAGGTTCTCGGCGTCACCGGAGTCCCCGTGCACCACCTCGATGTCCCCGCCGTTGACTCCACCGGCCTCGTTGATCTCCTCGATCGCGAGGTCGACGCCGGCGATCTCGGGGGGGCCGAGGAAGGCGAGGCTACCGGTGACCGGAAGCAGCGAGCCGATGACCAGCGGGCTGCCGTCACTCTCGCCGCCGCCGGCGGCGTCGTCGTCGGAGCTCTCGTCTGCGTCGCCCGAACATGCCGTCAGGACAAGGGCGACGGCTCCGGCCAGCGCAGCGGCGCGAGCCGCGTGGGTCGTTCTCTTCATGCGGGCACTCCTCGTGTTGAGCACTCTGATCTCCCGCACCGAGAAACAGCGCCCGGCGAGGGACTGTGCTGAGGAAAGTACCCCCCGAGTGTGTCCGAAGTGTGACATCGGACATCTCACCAGAGGTCGTTGCCGAGTTGTGACCAAAGTCCCACTCACAGGTCGCGCGCGGGTGGGCAGACCCAGCCAAGCCGTCTCAGGGACTGGGCCCCGCGACCCCCCTGAGAAGTCAGCGGCGCCGCACGACGGCCCGCCGTGGGGTCAGGAGGCTGCGCCGCCGACCTGCTCGATCACCGCGTCGGCCACCTCACGCATGGTCAGCCGCCGGTCCATCGAGGTCTTCTGGATCCACCGGAAGGACTCGGGCTCGCTCAGGCCCATCTTCGTCATCAGCAGGCCCTTGGCCCGGTCGACCCGCTTGCGGGTCTCGAACCGGTCGGCGAGGTCCGCGACCTCGGCCTCGAGGGCACTGATCTGGCTGTAGCGCGAGATGGCGATCTCGACGGCCGGCAGCAGGTCGGCCGGGGTGAAGGGCTTGATCACGTAGGCCATGGCCCCTGCGTCGCGCGCACGCTCGACCAGCTCGGTCTGCGAGAAGGCGGTCAGCAGGACCACCGGGGCGGCGTGCTCCTTCACGATCCGCTCGGCCGCGGTGATCCCGTCCATCACGGGCATCTTGACGTCCATCACGACGATGTCGGGCCGCAGCGAGACCGCGAGGTCCACGGCCGTCTCACCGTCCCCGGCCTCTCCGACCACGTCGAACCCCGCCTCGCGAAGGGTCTCGACCACGTCCATGCGGATGAGGGCCTCGTCCTCGGCGACGACCGCGCGTCGCTGGGGCCGGCCCGAGCTCTGAGGCTCGCTCGGCTGCTCCTCGCCCACCCCACCGAGGGGAAGGTCCAGGTCTGGGGTCTGCGGGGCGTCGCTCTGGCTCACGCACGCTAGCCTAATGCGTGCCGGGCCCCGCGTGGCGCCACCCCAGGGTGGCGCCGACCACCCGGCAGGCCCCGATAGCCCAACCGGCAGAGGCGTTCGGCTCAAACCCGATCCAGTGTGGGTTCGAATCCCACTCGGGGCACTGCATCCCACCGACATCCAGGCGAGCTCGCACCTCCAGGCATCACGCCACGGGGAGAAGGAACGCGCGCAGCGTCGAGACGAACGTCTCCGGCTGCTCCGAGTGCACCCAGTGCCCGGCGCCCCGGACGGTCACGAGAGTCGTCCGCGGGAAGAGGCCTCGCATGACGGGGTCGTGCTCGGGCCGGACGTAGTCCGACCGCTCGCCGGCGACCCACAGCACCGGCTGCTCGAACGTGGCCCCGCCGACGTCGGGGAAGGCGCCGATGGCCTGGAGCTCGCGCCGCAGGAGCTCCAGGTTCGCCCGCCAGCGGAACGCGTCCCCCTCGCGGCGCAGGTTCTGCAAGAGGAACCCTCGCACCCGCGGGTCGTCGACCCGCTCGGCCAGGCGCTCGTCGGCCTCGGCACGCCCGGAGAGCGCCGTGGTGTCGATCGCGGCCAGGGAGTCGAGCAGGTAGGCGAACTCACCGAGCGAGCCACCCGCCTCCGGGGCGATGTCGACGACCACCAACCGGTCGACGAGCTCCGGGTGGCGCAGCGCGAGGACCATCGCGACCTTGCCACCCATCGAGTGCCCGACGACGTGCACCGGACCCTCGGCCGCGATCCCGGTGGCGAGGGCCTCCGCGACGAGGTCGGCGACCTCGTCGTAGTCGAAGCCCTCGGTCCACACCGAGCGGCCGTGGTTGGGCAGGTCGACCAGCAGCGACCGGGCCTCGGGCTGGAGGCGCTTCGCGATCTGCGTGAAGTTCCGCCCCTGGCCGAACAGGCCGTGCAGGAAGACCACGGGGACGCCGGTGGCTCCGACGGCGGTCGTGCTGATGGGCGGGGTCGCGGTGCTCACGAGGACCGAGCCTAGGACGACGGGGGTGGTGGCGCCCACGACGGGCCACAGACACCGCCTCGTGGAGCCGGTAGCCTGGTCCCATGCCTCTGGTCCTCGTGCGCCGCGTCCACGTGGACCTGCTGCGCACCGGGAGCTGTCTGTGTCCGCGCTGAGCGCGTGACCCTCAGACCAGCCCCCACCCACCAGTAAGGCATCTCCCATGACCTCCCTGACCCTGCCTGTCCTCGACCTGTCCCGTGCCGACGACCCCGCGACCGCCGAGGCCTTCGCCACCGCGCTGCGCGAGGCGACCCACGACTACGGCTTCTTCTACCTCGTCGGCCACGGTGCGGGCCGTGACCTGACGCGCCGCGTCATCGAGGTGGCGCGCGAGTTCTTCGCTCTCCCCGAGCAGGACAAGCTCGCCATCGAGAACGCCCGCAGCCCGCACTTCCGTGGCTACACCCGCGTCGGCGGCGAGCTCACCCAGGGCAAGGTGGACTGGCGCGAGCAGATCGACGTCGGGCCCGAGCGCCCGGCGCTGCCCACCGGACCGGAGCACCCGGCCTACAACGTCCTGCAGGGCCCCAACCTCTGGCCCGCCCGGCTCCCCGAGCTGCGCGAGGTCGTCACCGCGTGGAACACGACGATGGGCGGGATCGCCGACCGGCTCCTCCACGCCTGGGCACGGTCCCTCGGGCAGGCCGAGGACGTCTTCGACCCGGCCTTCGGGGACGAGCAGGCCACGCTCACCAAGGTCGTGCGGTACCCGGGCCGCGCCGGGGGCGGGACGCAGCAAGGTGTGGGCTGGCACAGCGACTTCGGCGTCCTCACCCTCCTGCTGGTCGAGCCGGGCCGGCGCGGCCTCCAGGTCGAGTACCAGGGCGAGGCCCTCGACGCCCCGCCCGTGGAGGACGCCCTCATCGTGAACATCGGCGAGATGCTCGAGTGGGCCACCGACGGGTACCTCCGGGCCACCCGGCACCGGGTCCTGGCGCCGGAGCCCGGCACCGACCGGATCTCCGTGCCGTACTTCCACAACCCGTCCCTCGACGCCGTCTTCCCCCGCCTCGAGCTGCCGTCCGAGCTCGCGGCCCAGGCTGCCGGCATCGCCCTGGACCCCGCCGAGGACGAGATCCGGGGCGAGTACGGGTACAACGCGCTCAAGAGCCGGGTCCGCGCGCACCCCAACGTCGTCGACGCCCACCACCAGCACCTCCGCGAGCTCGTCGGGGGTCGCTGACCTGACTGCCTCCCCGTCGGCGTCCCGGTCGAGGTGCCGGACCTGGACGCCGATGGGAGGGTGAGGCCATGAAGACGCTCATCGTCGTCCTGCTCCTCGCCTGGCTGGTCATCTCGCTGCTCGGCGTGATCATCGAGGGCCTGCTGTGGCTGCTGGTGATCGGCCTGGTCCTGCTGGCAGCGACGGCGCTGTTCGGGTGGGTCAAGCTCGGCCGCCGACGCTCGTCCCAGCGCTCTTGACCGGGCGCGCACCGATGGTCGACCAGGACTCCGCGGCCCGCGCTCCCTGTGGTCCGACGGCCTCGGCCGGATGGCGACGCGCAGCGCCCAGAGGCTCATCGCCCTGGGGCTGGTCGCCTGCGTCGTCCTCGCGCTCATCCAGCTCAGGCTCGTGGTGGTCACCGTCCTCATCGCCACGATCGTCGCCGCTGCGGTCAACCCCGTGGTGCGCTTCCTGCGGGTCCATCGCTGGCCCGCGTGTCTCGCGACCTGGACCGCGCTCCTCGCAGGGCTCTGCACCCTCGGCGGGGTGATCTGGCTCGTCGGGCGCGGGATCCGCGACGAGTGGGGCGAGCTCGTGGACCAGGCGAGTCAGGGCATCGACCAGCTCGAGGAGTTCCCGCTCGAGGGGCCGCTCGACATCAGCGAGCAGCAGATCGCCGACGCGCGGCAGGCCAGCACGGACCTTTTGGCGAGCGAGGGCGTCCAGAGCGGCGCCGTCACCGGCGCCACGTCCACCTTCGAGGTGATCGCGGGGCTGCTGCTCGGCGTCGTCGTCCTGATCTTCCTGCTCCGTGACGGACGCCGGATCTCGGAGTTCCTCATCACCCCGCTCGAGCACCGGCGCAAGGAGCGGGCTCGCAGGATCGGCGACGAGTCGGTGGACGTGCTGGGCCGCTACGTCCGCGGTACGGCGGTCGTCGCGCTCGTGGACGCCGTCCTCATCGGTGCAGCCCTGATGATCCTCGGGGTGCCGCTCGCCCTGCCGCCGGCCACCATCGTCTTCCTGGGAGCCTTCGTCCCCATCGTCGGCGCCACCGTCGCCGGTACCTTCGCCGCCCTCGTCGCCGAGGGGCCCCTCACGGCGGGCACCATCCTGGCGGGCATCCTGGGCGCGCTGCTCGCCGTCCCGATCGCGGCCGTGGCCTGGGCTGCGGTCAAGGAGTGGCACGCCCCGGACGAGGACGGGCGCCCTGAGGAACCGGAGGAGTCTGGGACTGCCGAGGACTCCCCCGCCGCGGCGATCTGATCTCGGCCGTCTCCCTGCTGGACGGCGGGCCGGGTCAGGCCACCGGCGGGTCGACCAGCAGGTCCGTGGTCCGCCCCGAGCGACCAGCTCCGTCGGACCACGTGAGCTCGGTCCTGCCGGAGGCCAGGTCCACCACCACCGAGGCCTGACGGTCGCCGTCCTGCCAGGAGATCGCGATCCCACCGTCCGGGACCGGTGTGACCTCGCACCGACCGTCGAAGACGTCCAGGGTGTTGCGGAACCGGGCGAGGGCGCAGAGAGCGCGGACCACGGGCCGCTCGAGCGCGGCCTCGACCTCCTCGACCGTGTAGTGGTGACGGTTGATGTCCCGCCCGACGCCGGTGCTCTCGAGGAGGTCGAGGTCGTTGTGCCCCGCGAGGGCTCCGACGTAGTACACCTGCGGGATGCCGGGCGTGAAGAGCTGCAGGGCACGCGCCGCGAGGTATCGGTGGTCGTCGCGGGCCAGCGCGTCGTAGAAGGTCGAGTTGACCTGGTAGACGTCGAGGTTGGACGCCGCCCACCCGGTCGCCCGACGGCTCGCTCCCCCGGTCGCCGCGTGGATGCCCTCGACCACCGCGTCGAGCTGTGCCGGATCCAGCAGGCCCGGCCTGTCCGGGGCCGTCTGGTCGGGACCCACGTCGACGATGCCGATGCCGTCGTGGGTGTCGAGCACCGTCACGGCGTTGGTCGGTCGGATCCCCATCCAGTGCAGCAGCGCGCCGTGGTCACCGGTGTACGCCGCGTGCAGCACGAGGGGCGGGAGGGCGAAGTCATACACGCGATCCACCGCACGCCCGATCTCGACCTGCCGCTGGTAGTAGGAGTGGACCTCGACAAGGACCTCGAGCCCACGCTCGCGCGCCAGGAGGGTCAGCTCGTCGATCACGGCGAAGGTCTCGGGGGTCATGAAGCACGTCGTGCCCGGGGTCTTGACGGCGTAGCCCACCGCGTCCAGCCGGATCATCGACACCTCAGCGGCGGCCAGGGTGTCGAGGATGCCGACCAGGTACTCCCGGGCCTCGCGCGAGGAGACGTCGAGGTCGACCTGCTGCGGGGTGAAGGTCGTCCAGACCAGGCGCCGCTCCCCGCCCCAGGTCATCGGGGTGAAGGGCAGGCCGGGTCGGGGACGGTAGATCGTGGCGAGCTCCTGCTCCGTCGCCCCGTCAGGGAAGACCGAGGCCAGGGTGAGGAACATGCCTGCCCACGGGGAGGCAGAGCCGCGCGAGACCACGTCCCGGACCTGGGCCGAGCCAGCGGAGACGTGGTTGACGATGACGTCGACCACCGTGTCCAGACCGTCACCGAGGGCCCGCACGTCCTGCCAGCTGCCCAGCCGAGGGTCGACAGCGGTGTGGTCCTCGGGGTCGAACCCCGCATCCGCGCCGTCGTAGGGCGTGAAGAACGGCAGGACGTGCACACCGCCGAAGACCCCCTCGAAGCGCTCACGCAGCAGTGCCGAGAGTCCCGGCAGGTCCCCGCCGAGCCGGTCGGCGTAGGTGATGAGCTGGACCTGGTTGCGCACGGCGTCCTCCTGGTGGCGTCTTCGTCGTCCGGGCTGGGGCCCAGCCTCTCAGGTCCGCCGGGGTGCCGTCCGCGGGGTCCCGGCGTGCACCCCGGCCGTGGCGGTGGCAGCCTGGCCGGGTGGTGACCCTCGAGGAGCTCCGCGGCCTGCGCCAGCAGGCGGCGCGGCAACTTGCCGCGCTCGACCTCGCCTACGCGGACCTCGTCGCGACCTCCGCGGGCTCCAACGCCGACGACGAGCACGACCCCGAGGGGACCACCATCGCCTTCGAGCGGTCCCAGCTCGGCGCGCTCGTCGACCAGGCACGACGGCGCCTGGCGGAGCTCGACGAGGCGCAGACCCGTTGGCTCGCCGGGCAGTACGGGGACTGCGAACGGTGCGGATCGCCCATCCCGGCAGATCGCCTCGAGGCACGTCCGTCGGCCCGCACCTGCGTCGGCTGCGCCGCGGACCGCCGCTGAGGGCTCCGGGCCCGCATCCGAGCTTCCGTCCACCCGCCCTGCACCTCGGGGCGGGCACCAGCGGGCCCGAGGTCCCACGGGTAGCGCCTCCGCGGCGAGGACAGTGGGGGCATGCTCTACCTGAGGTCCACCGACTACGACCCGACGACCCGTACCCTGACCGCGGAGTTCTGGTCACCGAGCGGCACGGAACGTGTCACCCACCACTACGGCGACGTCCCCGCGGGGCTCTTCGCCCGGGTCGCCGCCGCGCGGCCCCACGCACGTGCCGTCATCGACGCGCACGTCGCACCGCACCATCCTCGGGTCAGCTCCTCCTGAGGTCCTCCGCGCAGCTCCTCCTGAGACAAGAACGGCCCCGGGGTCTCCCCCGGGGCCGTTCCACGCTCGCGGTCAGCAGGGCCTCAGCCCTGCGCGACGGAGCGATGTGCTGCCGACAGGCTCAGCGCTCGCGCTCGGTGCCGATCTTGTGCACGAGCAGCGAGTTGGTCGTGCCCGGCACCCCGACAGGGGCGCCGAAGACGATGACGACGCGGTCCCCGATCTCGGCGAGCCCGTTGGCGCGGAGCATCTGGTCCACCTGAACGACCATCGCGTCGGTGTGCTCGACCTGAGGCACCTCGTACGTGCTGACGCCCCAGCTCAGCGCCAGGGTGTTGCGCACCTCGGGTGTCGGCGTGAAGGCGATCAGAGGGATCGCTGCGCGCAGGCGGGACATACGGCGCGCCGAGTCCCCCGTCTGGGTGAAGGTCACCAGGTACTTGACTCCGAGGGTCTCGCCGACCTCGGCCGCGGCGTGCGTGATGGCCCCGCCGCGGGTCTGCGGGCTCCATCCGAGCGGCGCGATGCGGTCGCTGCCGTGCTCCTCGGTGTTCTCGATGATCCGCGCCATCGTGCGCACGGCCTCGATGGGGAAGTCACCCACGCTGGTCTCACCCGAGAGCATGACCGCGTCGGCACCGTCGAGCACCGCGTTGGCGCAGTCCGAGGCCTCGGCGCGGGTGGGGCGCGGAGCCGAGATCATCGACTCGAGCACCTGGGTCGCGACGATCACGGGCTTGGCCGCACGACGCGAGAGCTCGATCGCACGCTTCTGCACGAGCGGGACCTGCTCGAGCGGCAGCTCCACGCCGAGGTCGCCGCGGGCGACCATGATGCCGTCGAAGGCATCGACGATCTCAGCGAGGTTCTCGACCGCCTGCGGCTTCTCGACCTTGGCGATGACCGGGACGGTCCGTCCCTCCTCGGTCATGATGCGGGCGACGTCGGCGTAGTCCGCCGCGCTGCGCACGAAGGACAGGGCGATGATGTCCGCACCGATGCGCAGGGCCCAGCGCAGGTCGGCCTCGTCCTTGTCCGACATCGCCGGGACGCTCACGGCCACGCCCGGGAGGTTCAGGCCCTTGTTGTTCGACACGGGCCCCGCGACCTCGACCCGGGTGATGACCTTGGTGTCCTCGACAGCGGTGATGCGGACAGCCACGCGGCCGTCGTCGATGAGGATCCGGTCGCCGACCTTGGCGTCGCCCGGCAGTCCCTTGTAGGTGGTCGAGGCGAGCTCCTTGGTGCCCTGGACCTCGTCGGTGGTGATCGTGAAGGTCTCGCCCTCCGTGAGCTCGACCTTCTCCTCGGCGAAACGCCCGAGGCGGATCTTGGGGCCCTGGAGGTCGACGAGGACCGCTACGGCGCGCCCCGAGGCCTGGGCCGCGGCGCGCACGTTGCGGTACACCGCCTCGTGCACGTCGGTGTCGCCGTGGCTCCGGTTGAGGCGGGCGACGTCCATCCCGGCGTCGACCAGCGCTTGGATCTGCTCGGGCGACTCGGTCGCCGGCCCGATGGTGCACACAATCTTGGCTCTACGCATGTCTCCAGCCTATGTCCTCGCCTGCAGGACCTTCGGTCCCGTCAGGCCTGTGTCGTGCGGTACACCCCTGTGGACTGCCCGCTCCACCGGGCGAGGTCCCCGGCGCAACGTCCTGCGTCGGTCAGGGCCGCATGGCCCGCGTGCTCGGTGTGACGGGGACGGGCAGCTCGGTGCTGCCCCGGAGGTAGGCGTCCACGCCGGCCGCCGCGGCGCGCCCCTCGGCGATGGCCCACACGATGAGGGACTGGCCACGGCCCGCGTCCCCGGCGACGAACACCCCGGGGACCGAGGACGCGTAGTCCTCGCCGCGGGCCAGGGCCCCCCGTCCTGTGACGTCGGCCCCGGTCTGCTCGGCCAGGGCCTCGGTCTCCGGCCCGGTGAAGCCCATGGAGATCAGGACCAGGTCGGCCGGGAGGTCGCGCTCGCTCCCCTCGGAGGGCACACGACGCCCGTCCGGCAGGTACTCGGTGGTCGCGACGCGCAGGCTGCGGACCTGCCCCTGCTCGTCACCGACGAAGCCGACGGTCGAGGCGAGGAAGCTGCGCTCCCCTCCCTCCTCGTGCGAGGAGGAGACCTCGAAGAGGATCGGGTCGGTGGGCCAGGGCTGGTTCTCGGGCCGCTCCGCCGGCGGCTCCAGCCCGATGGCGAGCGTGGTGACCGAGGCTGCCTGCTGCCGCAGCGCCGTGCCCAGGCAGTCCGAACCGGTGTCGCCACCGCCGATGACGACGACGTGCTTGCCGGTCGCGAGGATCTGGTCGGGGACCTCCTCGCCAGCGACCACGGCATTCGCCTGGTGCAGGTACTCCATCGCGGGGTAGATGCCAGCGAGCTCGGCCCCCGGCACCGGGAGCATCCGCGGCACGGGCGCGCCCGTGGCGACGACCACCGCGTCGTACCGGGCCCGGAGCTCCTTCCAGGTGATGTCGCGACCGATCTCGACCCCGGGTCGGAACCGGGTGCCCTCGGCCTCCATCTGGGCGATGCGACGGTCGATGTGGTGCTTCTCGAGCTTGAAGTCGGGGACCCCGTACCTGAGCAGGCCGCCGATGCGGTCGTCCCTCTCGAACACCGCGACGGTGTGCCCGGCCCGCGTGAGCTGCTGGGCCGCGGCGAGCCCGGCCGGCCCCGAGCCGACGACCGCCACCGTGTGACCGGTCAGGAAGTACGGCACCTGCGGGGTGACCAGACCACGGGCGAAGGCCTCGTCGATGATCGAGACCTCGACGTTCTTGATCGTCACCGCGGGCTCGGTGATGCCGAGGACGCAGGAGGTCTCGCAGGGAGCCGGGCAGATGCGACCGGTGAACTCGGGGAAGTTGTTGGTGGCGTGCAGGCGATCGCTCGCCTCGGCCCACTGCCCCTTCCAGACCAGGTCGTTCCAGTCCGGGATGAGGTTCCCGAGCGGGCAACCGGTGTGGCAGAACGGGATGCCGCAGTCCATGCAGCGCCCCGCCTGCTGCTGCAGCATCACGGCGTGCTCGGGGTCCTCCGCAGCCGAACGGTGCTCGTGCACCTCACGCCAGTCCATCAGCCGGACCGGGACGGGGCGGCTCGGCGGGAGCTCCCGGTCGCGGACCTTCAGGAAGCCACGGGGGTCAGCCACGGGACACCTCCAGGATCTTGTCCCACACGCCCGGCGAGGTCGGGTCGAGCCCGTCCTTCTCGGCCTGGGCGAGGGTCGCGCGCATGCGCTGGTACTCGGCGGGCATGACACGGGTGAACCGTGCCAGGGAGGCGGGCAGCTCGGCGAGGAGCTGAGCCGCACGTGGAGACCCGGTCTCGTCAAGATGGGTACGCAGGAGCCCCTCGATGACCTCGGCGTCGGCCTCGTCGGGCTCGGTGAGCAGGAGCTCGCCCTGGGCCAGGGCCGGGACGTTGACCGCACCGCGACGCAGGTCGAGCACGTAGGCCTGCCCGCCGGACATGCCGGCCCCGAAGTTGCGCCCGGTGCGACCGAGCACGACCACGGTCCCGCCGGTCATGTACTCGCAGCCGTGGTCCCCGACACCCTCCACCACGAGGGAGGCGCCGGAGTTGCGGACGGCGAACCGCTCCCCCACGACGCCGCGCAGGAAGACCTGCCCCGAGGTGGCGCCGTAGCCGATGACGTTCCCCGCGATCACGTCGCGATCCCCCGCCAGCACCGAGGCGTGGTCGGGGCGGACGACGATCCGTCCTCCAGAGAGCCCCTTGCCGACGTAGTCGTTGGCGTCGCCCAGGAGCCGCAGGGTGATGCCCCGCGGAAGGAAGGCCCCCAGGGACTGCCCGGCGGAACCGGTCAAGGTCACCTCGATGGTGCCGTCCGGCAGACCGTCGGTGCCGTGCTGCTTGGTGACCTCGTGCCCGAGCATCGTGCCGACCGTGCGGTTGACGTTGCGCACCGGCAGGGCGATCCGCACCGGCTCACGCCGAGCGAGGGCGTCGGCGGCCATCGAGATGAGCTGGTTGTCGAGGGCCTTGTCGAGCCCGTGGTCCTGCGAGGTCGTGTGGCGCAGGGACGATCCCGGCACGGGTTCCGGGCGGGCGAGCACCGGCCCGAGGTCCAGCCCTGCCGCCTTCCAGTGCGCGACGGCGGCCCGCGTGTCCAAGGACTCGACCCGGCCCACGGCCTCGTCGATCGAGCGGAAGCCGAGGGCGGCCAGGTACTCGCGCACCTCGGTGGCCACGTACTCGAAGAAGGTCTCGACGAACTCGGGCTTGCCCGTGTACCGCGCCCGCAGCTCGGGGTTCTGGGTCGCGACGCCCACCGGGCAGGTGTCCAGGTGGCAGACGCGCATCATCACGCAGCCGCTCACGACCAGCGGAGCGGTGGCGAAGCCGAACTCCTCGGCGCCCAGGAGGGCCCCGATGACCACGTCGCGACCCGTCTTCATCTGACCGTCCACCTGCACGACCACGCGGTCGCGCAGGTCGTTGAGGACGAGGGTCTGCTGAGCCTCGGCGAGGCCGATCTCCCACGGGGTTCCGGCGTGCTTGAGCGAGGTCAGCGGGCTCGCCCCGGTGCCTCCGTCGTGACCCGAGATGAGCACCACGTCGGCGTGCGCCTTGGACACCCCCGCGGCGACGGTACCGACGCCGAACTCGCTCACGAGCTTGACGTGGATCCGTGCGGACGGGTTCGCGTTCTTGAGGTCGTGGATCAGCTGAGCCAGGTCCTCGATCGAGTAGATGTCGTGGTGGGGCGGGGGCGAGATGAGGCCGACGCCCGGGGTCGAGTGCCGGGTCTCGGCGATCCACGGGTAGACCTTGTTGCCCGGGAGCTGACCGCCCTCCCCGGGCTTGGCCCCCTGGGCGACCTTGATCTGCAGGTCGTCCGCGTTCGTCAGGTAGTCGGCCGTGACGCCGAAGCGGCCCGAGGCGATCTGCTTGATCGCGCTGCGCCGCTCGGGGTCGCGCAGGCGCTGGGTGTCCTCGCCGCCCTCCCCCGTGTTGGACCGACCGCCGAGCCGGTTCATCGCGATGGCGAGGGTCTCGTGGGCCTCGGACGAGATGGAGCCGTAGCTCATCGCGCCGGTGTTGAAGCGCTTGACGATCTCGCTGACCGGCTCGACCTCCTCGAGGGGCACCGGCGGGCGGTGGCCCTCGGCGAAGGTCAGCAGCCCGCGCAGCGTCATGAGCCGCTGCGCCTGGTCGTCGACCCGCCGGGAGTACTGGCGGAAGACGTCGAGCTGGCGCGTGCGGGTCGAGTGCTGCAGCCGGAAGACGGTCTCGGGGTCGAAGAGGTGCTCCTCGCCGTCCCGCCGCCACTGGTACTCGCCGCCGGAGTTGAGCCGGCGGTGGGCCTGCGGGTTCCCGCTCGCGGGGTAGGCGTCGGCGTGGCGCGAGGCGACCTCGGCGGCGATCACCTCGAGGCCGATCCCGCCCAGCCGGCTCGTGATCCCGGCGAAGTACTTGTCCACGAGGTCCTGGGCCAGGCCGAGCGCCTCGAAGACCTGGGCCCCGCGGTAGGACGTGATGGTCGAGATGCCCATCTTGCTCATGACCTTCAGCACGCCCTTGCCGAGGGCCTTGATGAGGTTCGCCACCGCCTGCTCGGGGGTGATGTCACCGAGGGACCCGTCCCGCGCGAGGTCCTCGACGGACTCCATGGCGAGGTAGGGGTTCACCGCGGCGGCGCCGAAGCCGATGAGCAGCGCGACGTGGTGGACCTCGCGGACGTCGCCGGCCTCGACGACCAGGCTCACCCGGGTCCGGGTGTGCTTGCGCAGGAGATGGTGGTGCACCGCGCTCGAGAGCAGCAGGGACGGGATGGGAGCCTTGTCGGCGTCGGAGTTCCGGTCCGAGAGCACGATGAAGCTCACGCCCGCCTCGACGGCCGTGTCGACCTGCTGGAAGATCTCCTCGAGCCGGGCCTCGAGGGCCTGGTGCCCGCCGTCGACCCTGTAGAGCCCACGCACGATCTCGGAGCTGAAGACGCCCGCGAGGTCGGGGTCACGAGCGACGCGCACGATCTTGGCGAGCTGGTCGTTGTCGAGCACGGGGAACGGCAGGACGAGCTTGCGGGCGTGCTCGGGGACGTCGGCCAGGAGGTTGGGCTCGGGACCGATGGCGCCACCGATCGAGGTCACCAGCTCCTCACGGATCGCGTCCAACGGCGGGTTCGTGACCTGCGCGAACATCTGCGTGAAGTAGTCGAAGAGCAGCCGCGGGCGAGCGGAGAGCACCGCGATGGGGGTGTCGGATCCCATGGCCCCGAGGGGCTCGGCACCGGCCCTCGCCATCGGTGAGAGGAGGATCTTGAGCTCCTCCTCGGTGTAGCCGAAGGCGCGCTGACGACGGCGGACCGAGGCAGGGCTGTGCTGGACGTGCTCGCGCTCGGGGAGTTGGTCGAGGAAGACCTCGTGCTCGCTGATCCACTGCGCGTAGGGCCGCTGGGCCGCGAGCTGGGACTTGACCTCCTCGTCGTCCACGACGCGGCCGGCGCCGGTGTCGACGAGGAACATCCGGCCAGGCTCGAGCCGGCCCTTGCGCACGATGGTCGACGGGTCGAGGTCGAGCACACCCGTCTCGCTGGCCAGCACCACCAGGCCGTCGTCGGTGATCCAGTAGCGGCCGGGGCGCAGGCCGTTGCGGTCGAGCACCGCGCCGATCAGCGTGCCGTCCGTGAAGGTCAGGGCGGCCGGGCCGTCCCAGGGTTCCATGAGGTTCGCGTGGTACTCGTAGAACGCGCGACGCTCCGGGTCCATCTCGGCGTGGTTCTCCCACGCCTCGGGGACCATCATCAGGATCGCGTGCGGGAGGCTCCGCCCGCCGAGGTGCAGCAGCTCGAGCACCTCGTCGAAGGTGCCCGAGTCGCTCCCGCCAGGGGTGCAGACGGGAAGCAACGGGCTGAGGTCGCCGAGCAGCTCGCTGCCCAGGGTGCTCTGGCGGGCCGCCATCCAGTTGCGGTTGCCGCGCACCGTGTTGATCTCGCCGTTGTGCGCGAGCAGACGGAAGGGCTGCGCGAGCGGCCACGACGGGAACGTGTTGGTCGAGAAGCGCGAGTGCACGAGCGCGAGCTCAGAGGCGTACCGCGGGTCGGACAGGTCGGGGAAGAACGGCTCGAGCTGTGCCGTCGTGAGCATCCCCTTGTACGTGAGGGTGCGCGCCGACAGCGAGGCGAAGTAGACGCCGAGCTCTCGCTCAGCCCGCTTGCGCACCCGGAAGGCACGGCGGTCGAGCTCGATGCCGGACAGCACCCGAGCAGGATCGGCGACCACGAGCTGACGGAAGACGGGCATGCTGGCCCGTGCCGTGGGGCCCACCAGCCCGGCGGTCACCGGCACCTCGCGCCAGGCGAGGAGCTCGAGCCCCTCGTCGACGACGAGCTTCTCGATCCCGCTGACCGCAGCAGCGGTGGCCTCGTGGTCGGTCGGCAGGAAGGCCATGCCGATCGCGTACCGACCGACCGGCGGCAGCTCGGCGTCGACGACGTCCCGCAGGAACGCGTCCGGGATCTGCGTGAGGATGCCCGCGCCGTCGCCACTGTCCGTCTCGGCACCCACCGCACCGCGGTGGTCGAGGTTGAGCAGGGCGGTCAGGCCGGCGTCGACGATGTCGCGGCCCGGGGTGCCACGCAGGGTCGCCACGAAGGCGACGCCGCACGCGTCGTGCTCCGCAGCGGGGTCGTACAGGCCCTGCGCGGGGGGAGCTACGACAGGAAGAGCCAGCCGATCCATGAACACCGTCCTCGGGGGTCCCAGGTATGACGACCCAGGTCGTGGTCAGGAGAAGACATGGGACATCGTTGGCCCAAACATGACGACGATACAGGCCGTCTGCTCCTCCTCCGAACGAGGGGGCGCGGCCTCACGTGGTGACGCACCGGGGTCGATGCACTCAGCGTGCGTCAGCGACCTCGGGGTCTTGGTCCTTCCCCTCGTCCGCCGCAGAGTCCAGCTGCACGGTGGCCTCACGTCCTGGGTGTCGACGCCCCACCACGGCGAACGCTACCAGCGCGCCGAGGCCGACCACGATCGAGGTCCAGACGTTGAGGCGGAAGGGCCCGATCATCTGGGCAGGGTCGATCCGCAGCGCCTCGATCCAGACCCGCCCGAGGGTGTAACCGGCCACGTAGAGCCAGAAGACCCGGCCGTGGCCGAGCCGGAACCGGCGACCTGCCCAGATCAGCACCGCGGCCAGCGCCAGGTTCCAGACCATCTCGTAGAGGAAGGTCGGGTGGAACAGCGTGCCGGCGGGGTACTCGGCCGGGAAGGTCGGGCTCGTCGGGTCGATCTCCAGTCCCCACGGCAGCGTGGTGGGACCGCCGAACAGCTCCTGGTTGAACCAGTTGCCGAGCCGCCCGATGGCCTGGGCGACGAGCAGCCCGGGCGCGACGGCATCCGCGAAGACGGCGAACCGGACACCCTGGCGACGACACCCGAGGTAGGCACCGACGGCTCCCAGGGCGATGGCCCCCCAGATGCCGAGGCCCCCCTCCCAGATCGCGAAGGCCTTCCAGGGATCGCCGTCCGGGCCGAAGTACGCCTCGGGCGATGACACGACGTGATATACCCGTCCCCCGACGATGCCGAAGGGCACCGCCCAGAACGTGATCTCGAGGACCGTCTCGGGGTCACCCCCGCGCTCCGCCCATCGCCGACGCGTGAGCCACAGCGCGGCGACGATCCCCGCCATGATCGCCAGGGCGTAGGCGCGCAGGGGGAAAGGGCCGAGATACCAGACGGACTCCGACGGGCTCGGGATCGCGGTGGGCAGCACGGCGAGAGCGGAGGAGAGCCCGGCGGTCACCGGCGTGCCCCTCGGATGCCGGTCGCGAGGTCCTGGGCCACCTCGGCGATCCCGTCGAGCCCTGCCGCCGCCGACTCCGCGTCGACCAGGGCGCGGACCAGGGCGCTGCCCACGATGACCCCATCGGCGTAGCCGGCGACCTCGGCGGCCTGCTCGGCGGTGCTCACGCCGAGGCCGACGCACACACGCTCGGCCCCTGCGCGTCGGGTGTCGGCGACGAGGCGCTCGGCGTCGGAGCCCACCGAGGCCCGGGTTCCCGTGACGCCCATGGTCGAGGCCGCGTAGACGAAGCCGCGCGAGGCGGAGGCGGTCATCGCCAGCCGCTCGGAGGTCGAGCTGGGCGCGACGAGGAACACCCGGTCCAGACCGTGCTCCTGCGAGGCGGTGAGCCACTCCCCCGCCTCGTCCGGGATCAGGTCAGGGGTGATCAACCCCGCCCCGCCAGCAGCGGCGAGGTCCCGCGCGAAGGCGTCGACGCCGTAGCGGACCACCGGGTTCCAGTAGGTCATCACCAGGACGGGGACCCCGGTCTCCGCGACGCCCTCGACGGCACGCAGCGTGTCCCGCACGCGGGTGCCGGAGGCGAGCGCGTGCTCGACCGCCCGCTGGATCATCGGCCCGTCCATGACCGGGTCCGAGTAGGGCACGCCCAGCTCGACGATGTCGACCCCGGCCGCGACCATCTGCCGGGCGGCGGCGATCGACCCCTCGAGGTCGGGGTACCCCACGGGGAGATACCCCACGAGGGCCGCCCGTCCCTCGCTCCGCAGCTCGTCGATCCGGGCAGCGGTCCTGCTGACCTGGTCGGTCACGGTCATGACGTCCCCTCGTCGAGCAAGGAGAACCACTCGGCGGCGGTCTCCACGTCCTTGTCCCCCCGGCCCGAGAGGTTGACGAGGATGACTGGCGGGTCCTCTCCCTGCGCGGTGAGCTCCTGCCCGAGCTGCATGGCCCCCGCGAGGGCGTGCGCAGACTCGATCGCCGGGATGATCCCCTCGGTCCGGCACAGCAGTCGGAACGCCTCCATGGCCTGGGCATCCGTGATCGGTCGGTACTCCGCCCGGCCGATCGTCGAGAGCCACGAGTGCTCGGGCCCGACCCCCGGGTAGTCCAGGCCGGCGGAGATCGAGTGGCTCTCGACGGTCTGGCCGTCCTCGTCCTGGAGCAGGAAGGACCTGGCCCCGTGCAGCACCCCGGGCGCGCCACCGCTGATGGTCGCGGCATGACGTCCGGACTCGACCCCGTCGCCACCGGCCTCGAGACCCACCAGGCGGACGTCGGTGTCGTCGAGGAAGGCGTGGAAGATACCGATCGCGTTGGACCCGCCGCCCACGCAGGCCGCGATGACGTCGGGGAGCCGACCCGTCAGGTCGAGCACCTGCTGCCGGGCCTCGACGCCGATGATCCGCTGGAGGTCACGGACCATGGCGGGGAAGGGGTGCGGGCCCCCGACCGTCCCGAAGACGTAGTTGGTCGAGTCCACGTTCGTGACCCAGTCCCGCAGCGCCTCGTTGATCGCGTCTTTGAGGGTTCGGGACCCGGTCGTCACGGGCACCACCTCGGCGCCCAGGAGCCGCATCCGCGCCACGTTCAGGGCCTGACGACGGGTGTCCTCCTCGCCCATGTAGATGACGCAGTCGAGGTCGAAGAGCGCCGCTGCCGTCGCCGTCGCGACACCGTGCTGCCCGGCACCCGTCTCGGCGATCACGCGGGACTTGCCCAGCCTCTTGGTCAGGAGGGCCTGGCCGAGGACGTTGTTGATCTTGTGCGAACCGGTGTGGTTGAGGTCCTCACGCTTGAGGATCACGCGTGCGCCGCCGCAGTGCGCTGCGAACCGCGGGACCTCGGTGATGATGCTGGGGCGCCCCGTGTAGGTCCGGTGCAGGCGCGAGAGCTCGGCCCCGAACTCCGGGTCGGCCTTGGCCTTGTCGTACTCGGTGGCCAGCTCGTCGAGGGCCTCGATGAGGGCCTCGGGCACGAACCGCCCGCCGAAGTCACCGAAGTAGGGGCCGGAGCCGGCCGCCTGCGTGGTCGGTCCGACCTCCTGCGGGGAGGGCTGGTCCTGGGTCGCGGTCACTGGCGCACCGCCCGCAACGAGGGGTGCGCCCCGGCGGCCACGAGGTCGGCGACCGCCGAGCGCGGGTCACGTCCCGTGACGAGGCTCTCACCGACCAGGACGGCGTCCGCGCCGGACCGTGCGTAGTCCATGACGTCGTGCGGACCGCGGACTCCGGATTCGGCGATGCGGATCACTCCGTTCGGGATGAGAGGGGCGAGACGGGCGAAGGTCGTGCGGTCGACCTCGAGGTTCTTGAGGTTGCGTGCGTTGACCCCCACGCACCGTGCCCCGGCGTCCAGGGCCCGCGCGACCTCGTCGGCGTCGTGGACCTCGACCAGGGCGGTCATCCCCAGGGAGTGCACGCGCTCGACGAGGGAGGTCAGGACGGTCTGCTCGAGGGCCGCCACGATGAGCAGCACGAGGTCGGCACCGTGGGCCCGCGCCTCCCAGACCTGGTACGGGGTCACCACGAAGTCCTTGCGGAGCACCGGGACGTCGACCGTGGCCCGCACGGTGTCGAGGTCCTCGAGGCTTCCCTTGAAGCGGCGCTGCTCGGTCAGCACCGAGATCACCGCCGCCCCGCCCTTCTCGTACTCGCCGGCGAGCTCGGCCGGGTCGTCGATGGGCGCCAGCGCACCCTTGCTCGGGCTCGATCGCTTGACCTCGGCGATCACGGCGACGGCCTCGTCGTCGTGCAGCCTGCTCACGCACTCCTTGGCTCCCGGGACCCGGGCAGCCCTTTCTTTCACCGCGTCGAGCGGGGTCCTCGCCTCACGGTCGGCCAGGTCCTGCCGCACTCCGGCGACGATGTCCTCCAGGACTGTCACGTCGCGCCACCTCCATCCGGTCCGCCCCCGCAGACCCGTTCCGGCCATCGTAGGGCCGGACGCGCGTGCCCCCCACCACGACCACGTGCTGGGACCGGGACGGCGCACCCGGGAACCGCCCAGGGGATGGGGCGTCGGGGTCAGGGGCCGAGCCAGGGCGTCAGGAGCGGGCGCAGCGCAGGCACGTTGCGCAGGGCGCCGAAGGCGAGCAGGAGGACAAGCGACACCCAAGGAAGAGCAGGGGGCAGCCGGCGTTGGTGCCTGAGCCATCCCGCCGCGCGTGCGATCCACAGCCCCCACCCGAGCACAGCCAGCGGTGCCGCAATGACGACCAGCAGGTTGTAGCCCGCGGCACCGGCGATGTCGAGCTGGGTGAGCTCATGCACCGAACGCAGCCCCCCGCAACCCGGGCACGCGCCACCGGTCAGGAGGAGGATCGGGCAGAAGCCGTAGCTTCCCGAGTCGTGCGGCGACCGCACGGCGAGCACGGCGCCGGCCGCGAGGAGCCCCGCGCCAACACCGAGAGGCGCGGCCAGCGCACCGGCCCGGCCTCGACGGCCCCGACCCCGGGGCGCACGAGCAGCCGCCTCGGGGTCGGAGTCGGTGAGGGTCATGACGTCAGTACGTGGTAGCGCTAAAGCCGTCGTTGAAGGCAGCGAGACCACCGAGCGCGAAGACGTAGATCAGCCACAGCACGCTGAAGGCGATCGCGATCCAGCCCAGCACGACCCCGGCCTGACCGAGCCCACCGTTGTTCGCCTGGCCGTTGCGAGCGGCCTCCTTCGACTTGCCGCCCACGATCAAGGCAGGGATGCCGAAGATGAACCCGAGACCGCAGCACAGGACACCGACGATGCCGAGCACCAGGGCCCACACGCCCAGGCTGTTCTTCTCCGTGCCGTAGCCGCCGCCGGGGGCAGCGCCGTAGGCGGGCGGGGGCGGCGGGGCCCCGTAGCCCCCACCGCCTCCGGCGGGGGGCTGGGCTCCGTAGCCGCCCGAGGGCGGCTGCGCGCCGTAGGGGTCCTGCGGTTCGGTGGGGTTGCTCATCGTTCTCCTTGGTTGAGTGCGCTGTCGACGACGTCAGATGGGCTAGTGACCGTGCAGCTCGGCCGCGTCCTGCGAGGCCGGCTGCCCGAATCCCAGCATCTTGAGGACTCGCCCGGCGATGAGGCCGACCACGACGATCCCCATCCCGACCCAGAAGAGCCAGACCAGCGCACCCATGACGGCGAGGGAGGAGACCGTGGCACCGAGCAGGACGAGCACCACCGTCACCCAGGCCGCTGTGGTGTGACCGTGGTTGGTCGGGGGGGCCGCACGAGGCAGGTATGCCCGCTCTGCGGCTCGATCGGGGGACGAGTGACCCATGGTGGTGCCTTTCGTGGACGTCGCGGCAGACACTATCGAAAAGTGGGGCCCGGGTCCGCACGGCGACGCCGCCCGTGCCGTCAGGTCGGGTCGCGCCCCTCGCTCAGGGCGTCCCACGCGGCCAGGTCGTCGTCGCGGCGGGGCGAGCCGCCAGCGCTCATGGCCGGGCCCTCCACGGCGCG
>NZ_JALPKN010000140.1 GCF_023630195.1 Actinotalea sp. C106
GGGCCGCGAAGCCGTCGGTGTGGGGGAGGGCGGGCTCGGGGGGCGTCGTCGGGCGGGGTGGCGGGGTGGGCACGCAGGCACAGTAGCCCGGGGCTGGAGCCTGAGGCCTCGGGGCTGGGCCTACCGGTCCTGGGCCGGCTGGGTCTGGGCCGGCTGGGTCTGCTGGGACTGGCGGGCCCGGTAGGCCGCGGCGGCGTTGCGGTTGCCGCAGGTGATGCTGCAGTACCGGCGTGAGCGGTTGCGGGACAGGTCGAGCACGATGCCCTCGCAGTCGGCGTCGGCGCACAGGTCGAGGCGGGAGAGCTCGTCGGCGCGGATCAGGTCGATCATGGCCATCGCGGTCTCGACGATGATCCGGGTGACCAGGGGCTCGTCGTCGTCGGTGGCGTGGATGTGCCAGTCGAAGCTGCCGTGGCGCACCAGGCGCGGGGTGGCGCGGGCCCTCGAGAGCATCGCGTTGACCTGCGCGGCGGCGGCTTCGGCGTCGCTGGTCAGCAGGCGGCGCAGGGCCGGGCGCAGGGCCCGGACCTCCTCGAGCTCGGTGGCGTCGTGGTCGTGACGGCCGGTGTAGAGGTACTCGGTGAAGAAGGCGTCGAGCTCGGTGACGGTGGTCATGGTGTCCGGTGGCTCGGCGCTGTTGGCCAGGACGACGGCGGCCTGCAGGGCGAGCTCGGTCTCATGAGCGAAAAGCATGTTGACACATTACTCGACGCGGCTCTAGCGTCAGGACCCATGACGACTGTGGCCCCTGACGTGACCTCCGCCGGACCGGTGAGCGCACCGCCCTCGCGCCTCGCGGCGGGGCTGGGCTTCGCCATCGCGTCCGCTGCGGCCTTCGGGATGTCCGGGGCCTGGGCGCGAGGGCTGCTGGACACCGGGTGGAGCCCGGGCGCGGTGGTCCTGGTGCGGGTCGGGCTCGCGGCCCTCGTCGTCGTGCCCTTCGGGCTCATCGCCCTGCGGGGGCGGTGGTCGCTGCTGCGCCGCAACACCGGGCTGATCGTCATGTACGGGGTGCTCGCGGTCGCGGGCGCCCAGTTCTGCTACTTCTCGGCCGTGCAGTACATGCAGGTGGGGCCCGCGCTGCTGATCGAGTACACCTCGCCGGCCGCGGTGGTCGTCTGGATGTGGCTGCGTCACCACCAGCGGCCCAGCCTGATGACCCTGGTCGGGGCCGGGCTCGCGGCCCTGGGCCTGGTGCTCGTGCTCGACCTCATCACCGGCGCCGCACTCAACCCCGTCGGCGTGCTGTGGGCCCTGGGCGCCATGGTCGGGGCGACGGCCTACTTCATCATCTCGGCCGACGAGGGCAACGGTCTGCCGCCCCTGACCCTCGCCGCGGGCGGGCTCGTGGTCGGCAGCCTGGTCCTCGGGCTGCTCGGCCTGGTCGGCGTGCTGCCCATGACGGCCTCGACGGCCCCCGCCGTCTACGACGGCCGCACCGTCGAGTGGTGGGTGCCGCTGGTGGTGCTGGGTGTCGTCACCGCAGCCATCGCCTACACCACGGGCATCGCCGCCGGACGACGCCTCGGGTCGCGGCTGACCTCCTTCGTGGCCCTGCTCGAGGTGGTCGCCGCGATCGGCTTCGCGTGGGTGCTGCTCGGCGAGCTGCCGCGGACCGTCCAGCTGCTCGGCGGCCTGCTGATCATGGCCGGGGTCGTGGTGGTCAAGCTGGGCGAGACGAGGGTCGCGCGGGCACCCGAGCCGGTCGCCGGGGCGGTGCTCTGACGGGCTGATCTGACGGTGCTGCTCGGACGACCCTGGCTATGCTCGCTGGCGACGACGAGGGGGCATCGATGGCGGACCGGACCCGCATCCCGACGCTGACGTCGCGGTCAGCACTGCGCTGGGGCGTGGCGACCGTGATCGGCCTCGTGCTGGTGACGGCCTCGCAGGTCGTGGTCCAGCCGGACCTTCTGCTGATCGGCGTGGCGGTGCTCCTCCTCCTCGGCCTCGCGATCGCGGCGCTCCTGACTCTCAGGACGTGGCTCGACCGCGGGGCCGGGATCGTCGAGAAGGCCTGCCTCGGGGTCCTGCGTCGACGGGTGGCGTTGGAGCGTGGGACCCGGGCCGAGCTGGTCAACAACCGCGGGGGGACCCTGCTGCTCGGGCTGCGGGGCGACGGTGCCCGGCGGCGAGTGTTCGTCGCGGTGCTGTCGCTCACGGAGTACGTCGAGAAGTCCCTGCCCGGGCCCGTGCTGCGGGAGCTCGCCGACGCCCTCGAGGAGCACCGCGTGATCGGAGCCCGCGCTGTCGCGAGCGAGCTGCGCGCGCAGGCGGCCCACGTCGAGTCGGGGGGCGATGCCCGGACCTCGCCCCTGGCGGGCCGGATCACGCATACCGTCACCCGACTGGCCAAGGCCGGCGGGGCCGGTGCGGCGGGTGGCGGGATGCTGCGCTGAGGAGGCTGGTGTGGGTGTGGTGATGAGGCCCTTCGTGGCGGGTGACGCCCCGGCCCTGACCGCCCTGCTGCACCGGGCGTACGCCGAGCTCGGGGAGCGTGGCCTGAACTTCACGGCGGTCGACCAGGACGAGGCGACGACCCTCGCCCGCGCGTCCGCCGGTCAGACGTGGGTGGTCGAGGACGAGGCGGGGCTCTTGGGGAGCCTCACCATGTCGATGCCGCCGGGTGACGAGCTGCAGGGTCTCAGCGCGGAGGCGCGGCGACCGGGCCGTGCCTGGCTCAACCAGCTCGCCGTCGACCCGTCACGGCGGGGGACGGGCGTGGCCTCGCGGCTGTGGGCTCAGGGGCGAGCCTGGGCTCAGCGCGTCGGGGCGACGCACGTCGGGCTCGACACCGCGGTGCCAGCCACGCACCTGGTTGAGCTGTACCAGCGGTGGGGGTTCGCGGAGGTCGAGCGGATCTCCTGGCCGGGCAAGCGGTACGTGAGTGCGGTGATGGTGCGGGGCCTGGCTGCGCAGCCCTGACGTCAGGGTAGGGCGAGCCACATCTCGTCTCTCATGGCGCGGCCGCGCCAGGCTGTGCTCCACGCGCGAGACCCGTCCGACGATCCCGATACACACGTGTACTCCAAGCGGGCGATCTTCGAACGTGCCTACTGTCGGATCGGGTCACAGCACTGCTAACTTCCCGCCAGGCCTGATGCGCTGACCCACTCGGTCCGCTCCGGCGAGTCTCAGGGGGATCTGCCGGTTCGGCGCGTCCGACGGGGGACGTCTGGACGCGAATCGGGGCAGTCGTGCGTAGGTCTTGGGTCAGTCGTGGGCAGCGCGGGATCGCCGGAGGAGTAGGCGTCGTCCTGATCGCAGGAGCAGCGTGGGCCGTCGTCGACGAGTCCCCCTCCCCGACAACTGAGACCGAGCCGACAGACTGCTCGGTGACCGAGGTACCCACGCTGGACGAGGCTGCCGCGCTCGCGGTCGAGTGCGGTCACGACGTCGCGGCCATCGAGTCATACGATCCGTGGTCGGCCTTGGTCGCTACGCCGGAAAGCACGGTCCGCGAGGACCTCAGCGCCGGGGCGGTGCGCACCGACATCACGGGTGACTGGGCCCCGGTGGATCCCACGGTCGTCGTCGACCCGGCGTCGGGAGAGCTCAGGGTTGCCTCGCCGCTCTACGACATCACTCTCGACCCCACCGACGCCGAGGGCTTCCTCTCGATCGAGGCCGGCGGCTCGACGATCTCGATGGATGTCCCCGTCGAGCTGGGTACGCCTGCCATCGATGGGGCGAGCGTCTCATGGCCGCTTCTTGACGGATCCGGCACGCCGATCGACGGCGCGGTGCTCACGACGCAGGTGCACCCCGACGCCTCGGGCGTCACCCCGGTGATCGAGGTCGAGGACCCCGAGGCCTATGCGGAGCTCACCCGCGCTGCGGAGGGCGGCGAGGTCGCCTTCGAGATCAGTGCCTCGGAGGACCTTGTGCTCGACGTGGCACCTGAGACGGGCGGGTTCGAAGCCGTGGACGCCGAGACGGGGGACATGGTCTTCGCCGGCGGTGAGGCCTTGCAGTGGGACAGCTCGGGCGTGGTGGAGCCGGGGACCGACGATCTCGACGCCGACGCACTCTCGACTGACGAGTCGTCGGCGGATGAGGCCGTGCCTTTCGGTGATCTTGCTCCGCCACTGCAGGCCGGTGACCTCGTCGCCAGCCTGGAGGTCGAGGCGGCCGCCGATCAGACGCTCCTCGTCAAGGCCGACGAGGAGATGATCGTGGATCCGGAGACCACCTGGCCCATCGCGATCGACCCGCCCGTATCCGGTGTCACGCGGCACGAGTGGACGGTGATCCGGACGGCCTACGGGCCGAAGTACAAGACCACGGCCCACGAGGGTGTCGGCCTGTGCCTCAGGTCAGGGGGGTGCGACGCGGACTTCCGGTCGAGGATGCTCTGGGAGTTCACCGGGATGTCGACCCTCAAGTCGCTCGCGGCAGCCGACGTGATCGAGGCCAGCTTTTCCGCGTACGGAACCCACTCCTACAACTGCGCGGGCGAGAGCCTCGAGCTGCACCTGATGTCCAGCGGCATCTCCTCGGTGACGACCTGGGGCAACCAGCCTGCAAGTCGCATGAAGCTCGCGACTCGGTACCCGAATCACCGTCCGGGGCAGTGCGGTGGGCTCAGCTGGGTCGAGTGGGACGCCACCGCAGGAGCCAAGGCCGTGGCCGGGACGTCGAGCACCATGGTTCTCGAGCTCAAGTCGCCGACCGAGTCGTCGATGACCTCGTGGCGGCGCTACTACCTCCACAACGCCAAGCTCTCCATCGAGTACAACCGTGCCCCCACGCGGCCGTCGAGCATGAAGCTCACGGTCGGGACCACGGTCGAGAGCTGTGTGACGGGGGCGGATCGTCCGTACATCGCGTCGACCACGCCCAAGCTCTCCGTGGTGGCGAAGGACCCTGATGGCCAGAACGCTGCGGTGACGTTCCAGGTGTACCAGGGCAGCACGTCGAAGTGGTCGTCGACGACGGCGGGCCAGGGGTCGGGCGCGACCCACACGAAGACCGTCTCGGCCGGGACGCTCAGCAGCGCTACCTATCGCTGGCGGGCGCGGTCCAAGGACAGCAGCGGACGCTACTCCGCGTACACGGGGTGGTGCGAGTTCACGGTCGACATCACCAAGCCTGCCGCTCCGAAGGTCTCGGCCGTCAAGCCGAGCGGGCCGAACTCCAACATCAAGGCCGTCTACGCGACCGATGTCGAGACCGGCGGCAAGGGCCTCACCGGGTGCTTCAAGTTCAGCGGCGGTGGCTCCTCGGACGTCAAGCACTTCGAGTACAGCTTCAATGCGACCACGTACGGATCGACGGCGAAGCTGGCCGCTGACGGCACCTCGACCGTCTGCACCCCGAGCGGTCATCCCCTCACGACAGGGACCAACTTCATCGCCGTACGGTCTGAGGACAAGGCGGGCAACATCTCCGCCTCGACCCGCTACACCTACGAGGTCGCGACCGCCCGCGAGGACGGCATCTGGACCTTCGACTCGAACGAGAACCCCGCACCGGACGAGTCCTTCAAGGACGACGGCGAGGCCGATCCCGCGGGCGACCTGAAGATCTCGGGCGCCACGTGGGTGGAGGGGCCGCACACGCTCTTCGACTCACGTCTTGAGGACTGGGCGCTGGACTTCGACGGTGTGAACGACGCAGCAGCGACGGAGTCTCCCGTCTTCGACACGACCTCGAGCTTCGTCATGAGCGCCCACGTGCGCCTCGAGACGGGCGACGTGGTCCGCACCGCCCTCTCGCAGGACGGGGCCTGGACCAACACCTGGAGCGTCGGGTACCGACCGAGCGGCTGCGAGATCACCGGGTGGACCGGGGGCTGCTGGGCCTTCGTGCTGCACACCTCCGACGGAGGTGTCGCGAGGACGGTCTACTCGACCGTGCGGCCTCGGCTCAACGAGTGGACGCACCTGACCGCTGAGTACGACGCCTCGGAGAACAAGGCGCGGTTGTGGGTGTGCGACATCGGCACCCCCGAGGCCCCGGCGGCCGGCGAGCCGGTCCTGGCCCAGGCCAATGCCCCCAGCCCCATGTGGCAGGCCCCCGGCCCGGTGGTGATCGGGCGCGGTCAGGTCGATGGCCTGCGGACTGACCGTTGGGACGGCCAGATCGACAACGTCCGCCTCTTCAAGGGCGAGGTGGTCGCGGACGCCAAGGTCAGGCGTATGTGCCAGGGCGCCGAGGCCAACGACTTCACGACCGGTGAGACCGCGCTCGACCCGACCACGACGGCAGGCCAGTGATGAGCGCGCGAGCGATGACGGCAGGGGCGGGGCGGATGGGGCACCGGCGATGGCAGCACCGGATCGGTGCTGTCTGGGTGGCGGGTGCCCTGGTCATGCTCATGGCGCTCGACCCCGGAGCGAGCCAGGCGGCCACGGTTGCCGAGGCGCCCGGAACGCTAGACACGCTGGAGTCCCGCGAGGACAACCTGGCGGCCGTGGTCGACGGGCTGGAGATCGGCGAGGCTGCGGAGGCAACTCCGCTCACCGCGGAGGCCTGGGAGCCGCCGGCCGACGACGTCGAGTCCGAGATCCCGGCTGACCTCCCGGAGGCGGACGAGCAGACGGTCGTGCTTCAGGGTGGGGTCGACGACGTCACCGTGGGTGGGATGCCGGTGAGCCTCGCCCCGGTGGACGGTGAGGCGTCGCCCGAGGCCGTGACCTTGCGCGTCGCTGACCCGGCCGAGGCGGAGACGGCAGGCGTGACCGGCGTCCTGCTCGACGTGTCGGACGCTTCCCCCGACGGTGTGTCGGATGAGTCGCAGGTCGAGGTGACCGTCTCCTACGCCGACTTCGCCGGCGTCTCGGGTGGTGACTGGGCGTCGCGCCTCCAGATCGTCGAGCTGCCGGCGTGCGCCGCTGAGACGCCGGAGGCCCCGGAGTGCCAGCCGGTGCCCTTGACCTCGTCCGTCAACGACCCTGCGGGGCAGACCGTGACGGCGACGATCGACCTAGCCAGCGAGGAAGAGCCAGCTCCAGCCCCCGACGACGAGGAGGAGCCGGGCCCGGATCAGGACGGCCCCACCTCCGAGGACGAAGAGCCGGAGGCCGAGGACCAGTCGCCAGCACCTGGGGATGACACACCAGACGCGGGTACGGAGACGCCTGCTCCTGAGGAGGAGACTCCCGCGCCCGAGGGCGAGGAGGCGCCCGCATCGGGCGAGGAGCCGGGCACGGCCGAGATCGCCACGGCCTCGATGCAGACCACGCGGGTGGCCGCGGCCTCGACCAGTCTCGCGATCACGGCGGGAGCCGCAGGGCCGGCCGGTGACTGGGGGGCGACGAGCCTGGCGCCGTCTGCTGCGTGGGGGCAGTCGGGCGGGACGGGGGCATTCACGTGGTCCTACCCGCTGCAGGTGCCGTCTGTTCCGGGCGGACCGTCGCCCGAGCTGGCGATCTCGTACTCCTCCGCCGCGGTGGACGGCCGGGTGGCATCGACGAACAACCAGGCCTCCTGGGTGGGTGAGGGCTTCGAGCTGGCCACGGGGTACGTCGAGCGCCGGTACCTCCCGTGCATGGAGGACCGCGATCCGGTGGCGGGGAAGGCCGCCAACAACGCGAAGCTCTCCACGGGGGACCTGTGCTGGGGGTCGACAACGCGACGCTCTCCCTCAACGGGACCGCCGTCGAGCTGATCAAGGATGCCGACAGCGGGAAGTGGCACGCGAAGAACGACGACGGTGCTCGGGTCGAGCACCGGACGGGCGGGTGGTCCGACGACGACGACAAGGAGTACTGGGTCGTCACCACCGTCGACGGCACCGCCTACTACTTCGGTCGGGACAAGCGCACGGAAGCGGACACGCGCCTCAACTCGACGTGGACCGTCCCCGTGTTCGGCAACCATCCCGGCGAACGGTGCTACGCGCCGGCCTTCAAGGACTCCCGCTGCCAGCAGGCCTGGCGGTGGAACCTCGACTACGTCGTGGACCCGCTGGGTAACACGATGACCTATCGCTACGTTCGCGACTCGGCGGCCTACCAGGTGGGTGAGGGTCCGGGCACGGCCAACTACAACCCAGGCGGGTACCTCGCACGCATCGAGTACGGGACGCGTCGCGGGTCTGATGTCGGTGGCAAGGCGCCGGCCGTCGTCGATTTCACCTCGGTGACTAGGGCGTGTCTCCCTTACCTGGGGTGAGGCTCGCGGGAGGCTAGGTGGGTGACGTCGGCTT
>NZ_JALPKN010000141.1 GCF_023630195.1 Actinotalea sp. C106
CACCGCGAGGGCGTCGAGCTCGGCGACGACGCCGTCGGCCGAGGCCAGGACCTGCTCGGTCTCCCGGGCCGTGGGGAGCGCGGCGTCGGGGTCCCCGCCCTGCGCGACGATCATGCGGCGCCAGGCGTCCATGGCCCGCCCGTCCTGCAGGGCGTCGGCAGGGTCGACGTCGGTCCGTCCGGCCCCGGCGAGCATCTCGCGGGCCAGGGCGAGGGTCAGCTCGACGACGTCCGCGGGGCCACCGCCGGCGAGGACCTCGACCGACTCGCGGACCTCGAGCCCGTTGCCTGCCGTGAGCCCGAGGGGGGTCGACATGTCCGTCAGCAGTGCGACGGTCCGGACCCCGGCGTCGGCCCCGAGGGCGACCATGGTGCGGGCGAGCTCGGAGGCCTGCTCGACGTCCTTCATGAACGCGCCCGAGCCGACCTTGACGTCCAGGACGAGGGTGCCGGTGCCCTCGGCGATCTTCTTGCTCATGATCGAGCTGGCGATGAGGGGGATGGCCTCGACCGTCCCCGTCACGTCGCGCAGCGCGTAGAGCTTGCGGTCGGCGGGGGCGAGCCCCGAGCCCGCCTGGCAGATCACCGCGCCGACGTCCTCGAGCTGGCGCATCATCTCCTCGTTGCTGAGCGCCGCTCGCCAGCCGGGGATCGCCTCGAGCTTGTCGAGGGTCCCCCCGGTGTGGCCGAGGCCACGGCCCGAGAGCTGGGGCACCGCGACGCCGCACGCCGCGACGAGCGGGGCGAGGGGCAGGGTGATCTTGTCCCCCACGCCCCCGGTCGAGTGCTTGTCGGCGGTGGGCCGGCTCAGACCCGAGAAGTCCATCCGCTCCCCCGAGGCGATCATCGCGCTGGTCCAGCGCGAGATCTCGGTGCGGTCCATCCCGTTGAGGAGGATCGCCATGGCGAGGGAGGCCATCTGCTCGTCGGCGACGGCGCCGCGGGTGTAGGCGTCGATCACCCAGTCGATCTGGCCGTCGGTCAGCCGTGCGCGGTCCCGCTTGGCGCGGATCACGTCGACGGCGTCGAAGAGCTCGGGGTTCGGGCTGGTCATCAGGGGCCTCTCAGGCTCGTTCGAGCAGGTCGTCCGGGCCGAAGGCGTCCGGCAGGACCTCGGTCATGGGCTTGATGCCGCTCACCGTGTCGACCAGGAGCGCAGCGCCCCCGTGCTCCCACAGCAGCTGGCGGCACCGGCCGCAGGGCATCAGGGCGTTGCCGTGGCCGTCCACGCACGCGAAGGCGACGAGGCGGCCGCCCCCCGAGCTGTGCAACGCGCCGACGAGGGTGCACTCGGCGCAGAGACCGACCCCGTAGGAGGCGTTCTCGACGTTGCACCCGACGACCACCCGGCCGTCGTCGACGAGGGCCGCGGCACCGACCGGGAAGCGCGAGTACGGCGCGTAGGCCGTGCTCATCGCCTCCCGGGCGGCGGCGCGCAGGCCGTCCCAGTCCACCGTGGCGGCGGGGTCAGTCATCAGGGGCTCCCGTCAGGACTTGGCGTAGTGCGTGCCGTTCGCGGCCGGCGGCCGCACGCGACCCACGAGGCCCGCGACGGCGAAGATGGTCACGAGGTAGGGCGTCATCAGCATGAACTGGCTGGGGATGCCGGTGCCGACGATGCCCAGGGAGATGCGCAGCTGCTCGGCGAAGCCGAAGAGCAGCGCCGCTCCCAGAGCCCCCTTCGGGCTCCACCGGCCGAAGATCATCGCGGCGAGGGCGATGTACCCCTTGCCCGCCGTCATCTCCTTGCCGAAGGCCAGCCCGGCACCGATCGTGAAGAAGGCGCCCCCCAGGCCGGCGATGGCCCCGCCGAGCAGCACGTTCTTGAACCGTGTCACGTTGACCTTGATCCCGACGGTGTCCGCGGCGCGCGGGTGCTCTCCGACGGCCCGGACCCGCAGGCCCCACTTGGAGTGGAAGAGCGCGATGTTCGCGACGATCACCGCGGCGTACATCAGGTAGACGATGAGGTTCTGCCGGAAGAGCACCGGCCCGAGCACGGGGATCTCGGAGAGCAGCGGGATCGCGATGCGCTGGAGCCCGGGGGGCTGGTTCCAGCTCGAGGCGTTGGCCGTGAGGACCGTCGAGTACAGGAAGCCGGTCACCCCGACCACCAGCACGTTGAGCACCACGCCGACGATGATCTGGTTGACCGCGTAGGTGATCGTGAAGACCGCGAGCAGCAGGGCCACGAGCACCCCGGCGATCGGGGCCGCGACCAGACCGGCGTAGACGTTCCCGCTGAGCGAGGCCGCGACCGCCGCGAGGAAGGCCCCCGCGAGGAGCTGGCCCTCGATCGCGATGTTGATGACGCCCACCCGCTCGCACATCACGCCCGAGAGGGCGCCGAAGACGAGCGGTACCGCCAGGAACAGGGTGCCCTGGAGCAGGCCGGTGAACGGGATGCTCTCCCCGGCGACCGCCCAGGTCAGGAACGCCAGGACGAAGGCAGCGGCGAAGGTGCCGGCCACCCAGCCCGGGGCACGCCGTCCCTCCCGGGCGCGGAGTGCCGCGAAGGCAGCCAGCCCGAGGCAGACCAGGGCCAGGACGATCGCGGTCAGCCGGGAGGGGACGCCGATCGGGCTGATCTGGAAGAGGTCCGTCCGGGTCGAGACGCTGAAGGTCGAGGAGCCCGGCTGGCCGAGGAGGCCGAAGACGACGAGGGCGAACAGACCCAGGACGCCGTAGGTGATGGGCGCCTTCCACGAGCCCGGCGTGGAGCCGCCGACGGCGCCCTGGCTGGCGGCCCCCTGGGTGGGTGCGGTGACGGTGCTCATGCCTGCGCCTCCTTGACGGCCGCGCGGCGCGCGGACCGGGGCCTGCTGTTCGGTGCGGGTAGCCGGAAGATCGCCCGGACGAGCGGCGGCGCCGCGATCAGCAGGACGATCACCGACTGGACGACGAGCACGATGTCGATCGGGGTCCCGGTGCGCGCCTGCATGGTCACGCCGCCGGCCCGCAGGGCGCCGAAGAGGAGCCCGGCGAAGAACACCCCGATCGGCCGTGAACGGCCGAGCAGGGCGACGGTGATCGCGTCGAAGCCGAAGCTCGCCGCGATGCCCGCGGTGAGGTACTTCTCGGTGCCCATGACCTGGGCGGTCCCAGCGAGGCCGGCGAGACCACCGGCCACGATCATGACCAGGACGTAGGCCCACTCGACCTTGATCCCGGCGGTGCGGGCTGCGTGCGGGTTGAGCCCGACGGCGCGGAAACGGAAGCCGACGGTGCTGCGGTTGAGCAGCCACCAGACGAAGGCGGTGGCCGCGAGGGCGACGAGGAACCCGGCGTGCAGCCGGAAGCCCGAGCCGAGCAGCAGCGGGTACAGGGCCGAGTCGTCCAGGAGCGGGCTGACCGGGTTGGACGAGCCGGGCCGCTGGAAGGCGGGGGTGATCAGCAGGTAGGAGATCAGGTACACCGCGATGTAGTTGAGCATGATCGTGACGATCACCTCGTGCGCACCTGTACGTGCCCGCAGGAATCCCGGGATCGCCCCCCACAGGGCGCCGCCGAGGATGCCCGCGAGGACCGCGACGATCACGTGCACGCCGACGGGCAGGTGCCAGGTGAAGCCGACCCAGGCCGCGAAGGTCGCACCGATGATGATCTGGCCCTGGGCGCCGATGTTGAACAGGCTGGCGCGGAAGGCGAGGGCCACGCCCAGGCCCGCGAGGATCAGCGGGGTCGAGACCGTGAGGGTCTCGGTGACCGAACGGATGGACCGGGTGAAGCTCTCCGACTGACCGTCGAACACAGCCCCGTGGAAGAGAGCGACGTACGCCTCGGAGACCGCGCTCCACGCGGCACCGAGGAAGTCCGTGGGCCGGGCGAAGAGGTAGCCCGCGGCCTCCTGGACCTGCTCGTCGGCCGCCGCGATGAGCACGCCCCCGACGGCGAGGGCGACGAGCAGGGCGAGCAGCGACAGCAGCCAGGAGCTCGAGAGGATCTCGTGGACGAGGCTCGCCGAGCGGTCCTCCCCGGGGCGTGGCGCTCCCGGCGTGGGCTCCCCCGCGTTCTGGTGGTCCTCGGGGGTGCTCACAGCACTCCTCCCTGCTCGGTACCTGCTGCTGTGGTCTCGGTGCGGTGGCCCGCCGCCTGGGCGATGGCCTCCTCGACGGGGACGCCGGCCATCATCAGGCCCAGGACGTCGCGGTCCGTGTCACCCGGGACGAGCCCGACGATGCGGCCGCGGTACATCACGAGGATCCGGTCGGCCAGGGCCACGACCTCGTCGAGCTCGGTCGAGACGATGATCACGGGGGTGCCCTTGTCGCGCTCGCCCACGATCCGCTCGTGCACGAACTCGATGGACCCGACGTCGAGGCCACGGGTGGGCTGGCTCGCGATGAAGAGCTCGAGGGGGCGGGAGAGCTCGCGGGCGAGCACGACCTTCTGCTGGTTGCCCCCCGAGAGGTTGGCGGCCGCCAGCTCGACCCCGGTGGTCCGGATGTCGAACTCCTGCACCCGGTGCTCGGCGTTCTCGCGGATCACCCGCGGGCGCATCGACCAGCCCTGGGCGTAGGGCTCCTTGTCGTGCAGGTCGAGGACCAGGTTCTCGGCGATCGAGAACTCCTTGACCAGCCCGTCCTTGCTCCGGTCCTCGGGCACGAACCCGACCCCGGCCTCGAGGACCTGGTCGACGGTGCGTCCGACGAGCTGGGTGCCGCGGAGCTCGATCGAGCCACGGACGTGCGCCTGCAGCCCGAGGATGGCCTCGGTGAGCTCGGTCTGGCCGTTGCCCTGGACCCCCGCGACCGCGAGGATCTCGCCGGAGGCGACGTCGAAGCTGATCCCGTCCACCACGCGCTGCCCGGTGGCCGAGCGCACGACGAGGTCACGGACCTGGAGGCGGACGTCTCCGGCCCGGGCCGGCGTCCTCGCCACCCCGAGGGAGACCGCGCGCCCGACCATGAGCGAGGCGAGCTCGGTCTCGGCCGAGTCCGGACGTGCCACACCGACGACCGCGCCCCGGCGGATCACCGTGATGCGGTCGGCCACGGCGCGGACCTCGCGCAGCTTGTGGGTGATGAAGACGATCGAGGTCCCTGCGGCCTTGAGCTGGCGCATGATCCCGATGAGCTCGTCGGTCTCCTGCGGGGTCAGCACCGCGGTCGGCTCGTCGAGGATGAGGACCTTGGCGTCGCGGCTCAGCGCCTTGATGATCTCGACCCGCTGCTGGACGCCGACGGGGAGGTCCTCGACGAGTGCGTCGGGGTCGACGTCGAAGCCGAAGCGGTCGGAGATCTCGCGGACCAGGCGCCGGGCCTCGGCGAGGTCGAGCAGTCCGGCACCTCGGGTCGGCTCGTGACCGAGCACGACGTTCTCCGCCACGGTGAAGACCGGGACGAGCATGAAGTGCTGGTGCACCATGCCGATGCCCGCGGCCATCGCATCCCCGGGACCGGCGAAGGTCCGGGCCGATCCGTCGACGAGGATCTCCCCCTCGTCGGGGTCGTAGAGGCCGTAGAGCACGTTCATCAGGGTGCTCTTGCCCGCCCCGTTCTCGCCGAGGAGCGCGTGGATCTCGCCCGGCTCGATCACCAGGTCGATGTGGTCGTTGGCCACGAGCGGTCCGAACCGCTTCGTGATACCGCGAAGCTCGAGCTTCACCGGTGGGTCCTCCTCAGCAGGGGCCGCTGTCGGTACGCCGTCGTACCTCGGCGACAGGATATCCACGCCGCGGTGGCGGGCCGGGGACCCCCGACCCGCCACCTGGCGTCGTGCACGTGCTAGCCGCGATGTGCGGCGGGGATCACGGGGTCGACTGCGACTCCACGACGATGTCACCGGCGACGATCTGCGCCTGGATCTCCTCGAGCTCGGACTTCAGCTCGGCCGAGACCGTGCTGTCCAGGTCGTGGAACGGCGCGAGGGCGACGCCCTCGTTCTCGAGGGTGCCGACGTAGGCCTCGTTGCTGAAGTTGTCCTGGACCGACTCGTTGATGACGTCGAAGACGGCCGGGCCCATCTGCTTGAGCACCGAGGTCAGGATGATGTCGGCGTACTCGGGCGAGGTGTCGAACCAGTCGGAGTCGACGCCGATGAAGGCGACGTCCCCGGCCTCCTGGGCGGCCGAGGCAGCGCCACCGCCGACCGGGCCGGCGACCGGCATGATGACGTCGGCACCGGCATCGATGAACGCGTTCGCCACGTTCTGGCCCGCGGCGATGTCCTCGAAGTTGCCCGTGAACTCACCGGACTGGTCGTCCTTGTTCCAGCCGAGCACCTCGACCTCGGCGCCCTTGGTCTCGTTGTAGTGCGCGACGCCGTCGACGAACCCGTCCATGAAGATCGTGACCGGCGGGATGGCCATGCCACCGAAGGTGGCCACGGTGCCCGTGGTCGAGTAGCCCGCCGCGAGGTAGCCCGCGAGGAACGCGGCCTCGGCCGTGTTGAAGACGATGGGCTTGACGTTCGGGAGGTCGATCGACTGGTCGTCGATGATCGCGAAGGTCGCGTCCGGGTTGGCCTCGGCGGCCTCGCCCGTGGCCCCGGCCAGCAGGAACCCGACCGTCACGGTCAGGTCGCAGGCCTGGTTGACCATCGAGTCGATGTTCGGGACGAAGTCCGTCTCGGCGGTCGACTCGGCCTGGGCGGTCTCGATGCCGAGGGACTCCTGCGCGAGCTGGAGACCCTCGTACCCGGCCTGGTTGAACGAACGGTCGTCGAAGCCACCCTGGTCGGAGACGATGCAGCCCTTGAAGTCGATCTCCTCGGCCGTCTCCTCCTCGCCGCCCGCCGTGGTCTCTTCGGGCTCTTCCTCGGGGGCAGCACCGCAGGCCGCCAGTGCCAGAGCCGAAGCGGTGACCAGCACCGCTGCTCGAGTCGCAATCTTCACGTCGTCACTCCTGTTTCATCCGTCGACGCCGGGGCTGACCAAGACAGATCGCGGCGCACCCGTGGCGCGTCGTCGCGATCCGGGGGCAGCTCGCACCTGATCAGCGGCTGTGGGTCGAACAGTAGCCGGGCGTCGTGTCGCGGGTGTTACCGACGCGTAGCACGGCCCCTGTTGTTACGCATTCGGAATGTTCCGCGGCACGGTCTCGGTCGAGCCGGCGAGCAGCGCGGTGCGCGCGAGCACCCTCGCTCCGACACCGATCGCCCGCTCGTCGACCTCGAAGTCGCCCTGGTGGATGTCGAAGGTCCGCCCGCCCGGGGTGCGGGTACCCAGCCGCGCCATCGCCCCGGGGGCCCTGGTCAGCAGCCACGCGAAGTCCTCCCCGCCCAGGGACTGCTCGGTGAGCGTGACGGCGTCGGGACCGAGGACCTCGCGCGCAGCGGCGTCCAGCAACCGGGTCGAGGTCGCGTCGTTCTCGACCGGGGGGACCCCACGATGGTGGTGCACCTCGACCTGCACGTCGTAGGCCGCGACGGCGTGGTGCACGGCCTCGCGGAGCACGCGGGCGGCGTCGTCCCACGAACGGCCCTCGAGGCAGCGCAGCGTGCCGCGCAGGGTCCCGCTGCCAGGGATCACGTTGTGGGCCGAGCCCGACTGCACGAACCCCCAGGTGAGGTTGACCCCGGACCGCGGGTCGAGCCGGCGGCCGAGGACGGCCGGCACCTGGGTGATGACCTGCCCCAGGGCGAAGACCACGTCTCCTGTCAGGTGCGGTCGGGAGGTGTGCCCGCCTGCCGCGGTGAGGACGACCGTCACGGCGTCGGAGGCCGAGGTGATCGGCCCGATCCGCGAGCCGATCTGCCCGACGTCGAGCTTGGGGTCGCAGTGCACCGCGAAGACCTGGGCGACGCCGTCCATCGCCCCCGCCTCGACGGCGTCCAGGGCCCCCCCGGGCTGGACCTCCTCGGCGGCCTGGAACAGCAGCCGCACCCCGGTGGGCAGCTCCCCGGCCTCCGCGGCCTCGGCCAGGACCAGGCCGGCGCCGAGGACCGCGGCGGTGTGGACGTCGTGCCCGCAGGCGTGGGCGACCCCCGGGACCGTCGAGCGCCAGGGATCGGTGCACTCGTCAGGGATGGGCAGCGCGTCGAGGTCGGCCCGCAGCGCGATGCGCCGCCGGCCGGTCGTGACCGCACCGGGGCCGATGTCGCAGATCAGCCCGGTCCCGGGCAGCC
>NZ_JALPKN010000142.1 GCF_023630195.1 Actinotalea sp. C106
GTGGCCTTCGCGGGCCTCTCGCTGTGGCCGCTGGGGGCGACGAGGCGCGAGGGCACCGGACCCCAGCGCCGCGGGGTGGCCTGGACCGCCGCCGCCGTCCTGACCGGGCTGCTCGTGTGGTTCGTCCTCGAGCTGCAGCAGGTCACGCCGACGGGCGGGGCGCTGACCGGGCTGAGCGAGCGCGTGGTCGCAGGGGCGCAGGCGGTGTGGCCGTTGGTGGTGGTGCTCGGGTTGCGGTGGGACAGGCGGGGCGTCGACGCGCGGCCTCCGTTCTGAGCGCGGTGAATCAAATACGAGGCATCTGCGTCACCGAGTCCTATGAATCGTCTATGATTCATGCATGTCGCGAGAGTCGGATGAATCACTAACGAGTCGCCGCTTCTACCGGGCGCGCAGCCTCAGCGCCCTCGCCACCGCTCTCCAGGGCGCCCGCAGCACCCGCGGCCTGACCCAGGACGAGCTCGCTCGCACCATCGGCTCGTCCCGTCCGACCATCTCGCGCATGGAACGAGCCAAGCCCGCGAGCACGGACACGCTCCTGGACGCCCTGGCAGTGTGCGAGTACGAGCTCGTCGTCGTACCCCGCGGTGCCGTCGTCACGGTGACGACGTGACGAGCCTGCTCCACGTCTGGCTCCGCGGCGACCACCTGGGAGAGGTCGAACAGCTCCGCACCGGCAGGCTCCGCCTGCGCTACGACGCCACGGCCCTGGACACCTACGGCATCGGGTCACGCCCCCTGTCCCTGTCGCTGCCGTTGACCGACAAGCGCGTGCAGGGTGATCGGCTGGAACGCTTCCTGGACAACCTGCTGCCCGAGGGACCGGTGCGCGGCGCCCTCGAGCGGGAGCACGACATCCGTCCGGGCGACTCCTTCGCGCTCCTCAGCCGGATCGGACGGGAGTGCGCCGGCGCCATCCAGCTCACCACCGACGCCGACGCGCCGGGCGACGGGCAGCTCGTCGACCTGAGCACCAGCGAGGTCCAGCGCGTCGTCGCGAACCTGCCGACCCTCGACCCGCCCGAGGGACAGGTCGTCAGCGCCTCCCTGGGCGGCGTCCAGTCCAAGGTGCTGCTCAGCCGCACCACCAGCGGGTGGGCCTGGCCAGGTGACGGTGCCCTGTCCACCCACCTCATCAAGCCCGAGCCCGTCACGGACCTCGGCCCGGCGGACCTGATCCGCTGGGAGGAGTGGGCCCTGCGCCTGGCCCGTGCGGCCGGCCTGCCCGCCGCGCACGCCGAGCTCGAGGACTTCGACGGACGTCTCGCGCTCGTCGTCGAGCGATTCGACCGGGCTCAGGGACGCCGTACCCATCAAGAGGACGTCACGCAGGCCCTCGGTGTCGCGGCGCGCGACAAGTACGAGTCGAGCGTCGGTGACGCCCGCCTGCGCCGCATCGCCCTCGAGGCCGGCGCCGAGGCGCGGAACCCCGCCGGGCTCGTTGCCGACCTGCTCGCCCAGGTCGCCTTCAACCTCATCATCGGCAACGGCGACGCCCACTCCAAGAACTACTCGCTCACCATCGACGAGACCGCGACCTTCTCGATGGCACCCCTGTACGACGTCGCCCCGGTGTACCTCCTCGACGGGCGGTACCAGAGCTTCGGTCATCACCTCGACGGACAGGCACGGCTGCGATACCTCACCGCCGAGCACCTCGTGCGCGAGGCGGCGGGGTGGGGGATCAGCCGCGAGGCGACCACTGCGGTGATGTCACGCGTGGCCGAGCGAGTACGAGGCGCCCTGCCCGAGACCCATCCCCAAGGCGTCGACGTCGACCGCGTCGCCACCGCAGTCGAGGAGCGAGCCACCGCGATGCTCGCCGTGGGCGGCTAAGTGCATATATTATGTGCAGTCAACTGCAACTAATATGTGCCTTGAGGTGAGACATGAGCGCAACGTACGTGCCGCGGCTCGTCGACGCCCAGCTCCGACGAGGGCTGCGATCCGCCGGTGCCGTGCTGATCGAGGGCCCGAAGGCGTGCGGGAAGACCTCCACCGCCCGGCAGCGCGCTGCGTCGAGCGTCCGACTGGACGCCAGCCCGCAGATCAGGGCGGCAGGCGAGGCCGACCCGAACCTGCTCCTGGACGGCCTCACCCCACGCCTCATCGACGAGTGGCAGCTCGTCCCGAGCGTCTGGAACGCCGTGCGGTACCAGGTGGACGAACGCCAAACTGACGGGCAGTTCATCCTGACGGGCTCCGCGACACCCGCCGACGACATCACCCGGCACACCGGAGCAGGCCGGGTCGCGCGGATCCGGATGGCCCCCCTGTCTCTGTACGAGAGCGGCGCCTCGGACGGCGCCGTCTCGCTCGAGCGGCTGCTCGGCGGCGAGCACTCGTCCAGCCTGGGCTCCGAGCTCGACCTGATGGATGTCGCTGAGCTCCTGTGTCGCGGCGGGTGGCCAGCACACCTGCACCGTGACCTCGAGGATGCGCTCCACGCGAACCGTGACTACCTGTCCACCGTCGCCGCAGCCGACATCATCACCGTCGACGGGGTTCGCCGTGACCCGCGGAAGGTCACCGAGCTGATCTACGCCCTCGCCCGCAGCAACGGCACGTACGTCACCGACAAGACCCTCAAGGCCGACGTGTCCGGCCGCGGGCAGACCCTCGCGACGCGAACCCTGGCCTCCTACATGGATGCCCTGCAGCGCTTGTGGATCGCGGTCGAGCAGACCGCGTGGGGCCAGCACCTACGGTCGGGCGCGCAGCTCCGCAAGGCACCCAAGCGGCACCTGATCGACCCTTCCCTCGCCATCGCGGCGTTGGGCGCATCCCCCGCATCACTGATCAACGACCCCGAGGCGTTCGGGCAGCACTTCGAGAGCCTCGTGTTCCGTGACCTGTCGGTCTACGCGCAGGCGATCGGCGGGACCGTCCACGCATATCAGGAGAGCTCGGGGGCGGAGTTCGACGCCGTCGTCGTGCGCGGCGACGAGTGGGCAGGCTTCGAGGTCAAGCTGTCCGCCCGCCCTGAGGTCGTCGACGCCGCGGCGTCAGGTCTTCTGGCCCTCACCCGTCGCATGCGGCGCCCGCCGGCGGCCCTCGCGGTCGTCACCGCGACGGGGCCCTCGTACCAGCGGCCCGACGGGGTCGACGTGATCTCGGTGCTCAACCTCGGGCCCTGAGGCGGGCGGTCCACACGGCGGAGGTCCGGGAAGAGCACAGCGGTGGGGTCAAAGATCGGTCAACCGTCACCGGACGCGCTCCGGCACGTCGACCGGGATGCCGTGGAGCTCGATGCACCGGCCGGTGCGGTCGAAGGTCAGCGCAGTGCTCACCGAGAGCCGCAGGTCGGAGAGGATCGCGCGCGAGTGAGGTCGTCCGCTCCCACCGCCGCTGGGGGTGCCCTCGACCGTGATGTGCGGCAGCCCTTGGAGCCCGAGCACGAAGTCCTCACTCGCGGAGTACGTCATGGCGTCGATGAGGATGCGCGCCCTGCCTCGCCAGGCGGCGGGGTGCGGTTCCGCGCGCAGCGAGACGGGGGCGACGAGGCCTCCGCGCCCGTCGCTGAAGCGCACCGAGCCCACCAGGGTCGGACCGCGCAGGAAGCGTGAACGCAGGTCCATCGCCACCACGAGGTTGCCGCCCGTGTTCCCGCGCAGGTCGATCGTGATCTCCTCGCGGCCGGCCAGCTCGGACAGCGCGTCGTCGACCTCGCTCACCATCGCTGGCGAGAACCCTCGAAGCTGGAGACCCTCGGAGGTACGCGTGACAGCCGGCACCGCCCGAGGGTGCTCGACCCACGTCACTCGCCGGTCGTCGCGGGACGACGCCCCGAAGGCGCGGGGCTCGGCGCCCATCCGCAGGAACCGCCGGGCCGCGATCATGGCGCGCTGCTGCGGGCTCGCTCCGGTCCGGTCGAGCACGCTCCTCGGGTCCTCGACGTCGACCACCCATCCGGCGCCGACCCCTGCCGCTGCTGCGTCCGACCACGGCGGGACGTCGAGCAGCACCGCTCCGCGGTCGGTCATCTCGGCCACGTAGGGCGGGTGGTGCACCGGGCCGGTCCGCACCAGCTGGGTGTGCGCGTCTCCGAGCTCGGCGACCCAGCGCTCTGCCGCGTCGACGAACTCCTCGCCCTCGAGCTCGCGGACCCCGCGGTGGCGGTCGGTGATGGTGTCCCAGTCCAGGCCCCGCACCCTGAAGGACGGGTAGACGTTCGCGACCTCGGCGTAGATCCGGTCGAAGGCCTCAGCAGAGGTCGTGCACGGTGAGTCCTCGACGACGTCCTCGGTGCTGTGGGCCAGCGTGTGCAGCAAATCGAGGCAGGTGCCGAAGTCCTCCGGTGCGGTGAGCACGGAGGTGAGCGTCCGTGTCTGCGAGGACCACCGGAGCTGGGGCGTACACGCGGTGTCGTCGACCTGGACCGACCAGCGCTGTGCCGGTGAGATCGACGGCCGGTCCAGGACCACGCAGGTCCCGAGAACTGCCTCGAACTCCGCCCGCTCCGCACGGACCAGGGGCAGCAGCGGGGCCGCTCCGGGCGCGTTCACGAACTCCAGGACGAAGGGGACCCCCGGCAGCACGCCCGTCAGACCCATGGACCGACCCTAGGCGGCGGGACCGTCGAACTCCCCTCACGAGGCATAGCCTGACGGCATGCCCGGGATCGTGTGGTGGGAGATCGAGACGCCAGATCCCGATGGCTTCCAGCGGTTCCACGGGGCCCTGTGGGGCTGGACCTTCGAACCGGCGTTCGCGAACACCGCCCTCGGGGCGGACTACTGGATCATCCAGCAGGACCAGCACGGCATCGGCGGCCTCCAGCGGGCCTCGGCGTCCGCACCACGCCCGTCGGTCGGGACACGGGTGTACCTCGAAATGGACGACCTCGAGACGACGCTCGATCGGATCGCCGAGCTCGGAGGTGACGTCGAGCGGGCCCGGACGGCCCTCGGCGGCGACGACCGCTGGTTCGCCACCTTCCGGGACCCGACCGGTGTGTCGATCGGGCTGTGGACCGGGAACCCTGGCCCGACCTGAGGTGCGAGTGTTGGGTCCGTAGGCCTGCACCACCGCCACCGCCACCGCCACCAGCGCCAAGGACGACCGTGCACACCGTGGAACTCGACCGATGACCCCAGCTCCGCCGCTGACGTCCGAGCAGCACCAGGCGCCACCCCCGGAGTGGCTCGGGGCCCGCTGGGAGCTCGACCTTCGCCCCGCCGGCGTCCCCGCCGTACCGGCGACCGCGATCGATGCGACGACCACGCCGGAAGCACAGGACTGGGCGCGGGCGATCCTCGTCCAGCTCCAAGCTCTCGGCATCACCGCACGCATCGGCCAGGACGAGGGCGAGGACGGCCAGGGCAACCCGACGACGTACGACGAGCTGCTGATCACCGTCGGTGAAGGCCACATGGCGCTGGCCTTCTGGCGCGGTCTCCTCGCGTGGTTCGTCGACGTCTTCCCCGACCAGTGCGACCAGGCGTCCTTCACCCATGTCGCCAGGACCACCCTCGCCGCAGCACAGGAGGTCAGCGGCTACACCCTCGACCTCGGGCCACTGACGCCCACGGACCGTGCGCTCCTCGGCGTGGCTGCACCGTGACCTCCGAGGATGCCTTGGCGAACCGTGACTCCGTGTCGACGTTCGCGGTTTCCACCCACCAACACAGAAGACCCCCGGCGGACCGAGGTCCGACCGGGGGTCTTCCAAGCTCTGACGTCTCAACGAACCCGAGACGCCTCTGTGCGCGAGGGGGGACTTGAACCCCCACGCCCTTTCGGACACTGGCACCTGAAGCCAGCGCGTCTGCCATTCCGCCACTCGCGCGTGACGAAGCATCATGCTCCGCGACGCAGAAGGCTAGCACGATCCGGCCGCCAGCCCGCAGGCGTGGGGAGGCAGCCCTGAGAGGCTCTGGCGGATACCATCGGCCAGGACCACTGGCCGGTCCTCAGTGTTCGCGCGCGACTCGCGGTGCCTTCGGCGCCCTTCGTCCGCACGGCGGGGCGCCGACCAGCAACGACGTTTCAGCGGGCCCCCCGGCACCGCCGCTGCAGACGGGAGGAGGTGGCATGGGAGTTCTCGACAAGTTCGAGAAGGGCGTCGAGCGCGTGGTGAGCACGGCGTTCGCCAAGGCGTTCCGCAGCGAGGTCAAGCCGGTCGAGCTGGCCAGCGCGCTGCGCCGCGAGGTCGACGACCGTGCCGCCGTCGTCGGGCGGGACCGCACCGTGGTGCCCAACGAGTTCACCATCGAGCTCTCCGAGGCCGACCACGCCCAGGTCGAGAGCTGGGGCGCCGAGCCCCTGGCCGACGAGCTCGCGGCCAACGTCACCGAGCACGCCACCAGCCAGCGCTACGCCTTCGTCGGACCGGTGACCGTCTCTTTCGCCGAGTCCGCCGAGCTCGAGACCGGACGCTTTCTCATCCGCAGCGCGACCGTGCGCGGCGCCGTCGCCCCGGCCACCGCCGTGGCCGCGAGCGCGCGCCACCCCCTCGTGGACATCGACGGCCAGCGCTACCTGCTCACCGGCCCGGTCACGGTGATCGGCCGGGGCAGCGAGGCGGACATCATCGTCGACGACCCGGGCATCTCCCGGCGGCACCTCGAGATCCGCGTCACCCCGGACGGCGTGGTCGCGACCGACCTGGGCTCCACCAACGGCACCTTCGTCGAGGGTCACCAGGTCCCCGCAGCGACCCTCGTGGACGGCAACACCCTGACCATCGGCCGCACCCGGATCCTGTTCTGGACCGGGGCGGACGAGGACGAGGACCGGTGATCGGCGAGTGAGCGAGCTCACGATCACCCTGCTGCGGCTGGGCTACCTGGTCCTGCTGTGGGCCTTCGTCCTCTCGGCCATCGGGGTGCTGCGCCGCGACCTGTACGGCACCCGGATCGTGAACCGCCGTCGTCCCGGTTCTCGCAAGCCCGTAGCGGCGAGCGCCCCGGCGGCGGCGAGCGAGCGGTCGGCCCCCATCCCCCGGCGTGACGTCGGCCCGCGGCGCCTGGTCGTCACGGCCGGCCCGCTGCGCGGCACGACCCTCCCCCTGGGCGGCTCGGCGATCCTCATCGGCCGCGCGGCCTCCTGCACCCTGGTCCTCGACGACGACTACTCCTCCTCGCGCCACGCCCGCGTGTTCCCGCAGGACGGCGAGTGGCTGGTCGAGGACCTCGGCTCGACCAACGGGACGTTCCTGGGCCGCGACAAGGTCGAGCAGCCGACGGTCGTGCGCCCCGGGACGCAGATCCGCGTCGGTCAGAGCACCCTCGAGCTGCAGAGGTAGCCGCGCCCTATGACGATCGCCCTGCGCTACGCGGCCCGCTCCGACGTCGGTCTGGTGCGCGCCAACAACCAGGACTCCGCGTACGCCGGGCCCCACCTGCTGGTGGTCGCCGACGGGATGGGCGGCCATGCCGGGGGTGACGTGGCCTCCTCGGTGGCCGTCGCGCACCTGGCCCCCCTCGACGACGAGGCCCACGGGCCCGACGACGCCCTCGACGAGCTCGGCAAGGCCATCAGCACCGCGCACGACGAGCTCCTCCAGCGCGCCGAGGAGAACCCCGAGCTCGCGGGCCTGGGCACCACCGTCACGGCCCTGCTGCGGACCGGCAACAAGCTCGCCATGGCGCACATCGGGGACTCGCGCGCCTACCTGCTGCGTGAGGGCGAGCTGACCCAGGTCACCACCGACCACTCCTTCGTCCAGCACCTGGTCAACACGGGGAAGATCACCCCGGAGGAGGCCGAGCACCACCCCCAGCGCTCGGTGCTGCTGCGCGTGCTGGGTGACTTCGACATGGAGATCGTCCCGGACCTGTCGGTGCGTGAGGCGCGCGCCGGTGACCGGTGGATGCTCTGCTCGGACGGCCTCTCCGGGGTGGTCTCGAACGACACCCTCGCCGAGACCCTGCGCGGGGTGGCCGACGTCGAGACCTGCGCCGACACCCTCGTCGAGCTCGCCCTGCGCGGCGGGGCCCCGGACAACGTGACCCTCGTGGTCGGCGACGTCGTCGAGGTCGACGGCATGCGCGACGGCGCCGGGCCCGCGACCACCTGGAGCGTCGTC
>NZ_JALPKN010000143.1 GCF_023630195.1 Actinotalea sp. C106
GGCCGGGGGAGTCGCGGCGACCGTGGCCAGCGCGGGGGAGGGGGACGCCGGACGGCTGGTCCGCCGCGCCGTCCGGCCCCACGGTTCGCGGTGGTCGACGTCCTGGACCGCTCCGCCCTGCTCCCGGCGATCTTCTTCGTCTTCTCCCGGGCGGGGTGCGACGCCGCGGTGCAGCAGTGCCTGCGTGCCGGGCTGCGCCTGACCACGGCCGAGCAGGAGGCCGAGATCCGCGCCGTCGTCGAGCAGCGCTGCGCGGCGATCCCTCCGCAGGACCTCGCCGTGCTCGGGTACTGGGACTGGGCCCACGCCCTCGGTCGAGGCATCGCTGCCCACCACGCGGGGCTGCTGCCGCTGTTCAAGGAGACCGTCGAGGACCTCTTCTCCCGGGGACTGGTCAAGGTGGTCTTCGCGACCGAGACCCTGGCCCTGGGGATCAACATGCCGGCGCGCTCGGTGGTCCTGGACAAGCTCGTCAAGTGGGACGGCTCGGCCCACGTCGACCTCACCCCGGGCGAGTACACCCAGCTGACCGGGCGTGCCGGACGCCGCGGGATCGACGTCGAGGGCCACGCCGTGGTGGTCGACCACGGCGCCCTGGACCCGGTGGCTCTCGCCGGTCTCGCCTCGCGTCGCCTGTACCCGCTGCGCTCGAGCTTCCGCCCCACCTACAACATGGCGGTCAACCTCGTGGCCCAGGTGGGCCGGGACCGGGCGCGCGAGGTTCTCGAGACGAGCTTCGCCCAGTTCCAGGCCGATCGCGCCGTCGTCGGGGTCGCCCGGCAGGCGCAGTCCCACGCCGAGGCCCTCGAGGGCTACGCCGAGGCCATGCGCTGCCACCTGGGGGACTTCGAGGAGTACGCCGGGCTGCGCCGGCGCCTCGCAGACCGCGAGAAGGACCTCTCGCGCGACGCGGCCCGCGCACGACGGCGCGAGGCCGTGGCGAGCCTCGAAGGTCTCCGCGTCGGCGACGTCGTGGAGATCCCCACCGGTCGCCGGGCCGGGCACGCCGTCGTCCTCGACCCGGGCAAGGATGCGGGCCTGGATGGGCCGCGACCCACGGTGCTGACCTCCGAGCGCCAGGTCCGTACGCTGACCGCTGCCGACCTGACCCACGGGGTGCGCCGCGTCACGAGCGTGCGGGTCCCGCGGCAGTTCTCCGCGCGCAACGCCGGGGCCAAGCGGGACCTCGCCTCCGCGATGCGCAGCGCGCTGGCCGCCCCGCCCCGGGAGCGGGACCGGGACGGTCGTCCCGAGGGTGGGTCGTCAGGACGAGGTGGCTCCCGCCAGCAGCGCACCGCCGACGAGGACCAGACGGTGGCCGACCTCAGGCGCAGGCTGCGCGGCCATCCGTGCCACGGCTGCTCCGAGCGTGAGGACCACGCCCGGTGGGCCGAGAGGTACCACCGGCTGCGCCGTGAGCACGACGCCCTGACCCGCCGTATCGACGGCCGGACCTCGTCCATCGCGCGGGTCTTCGACAAGATCTGCGACGTGCTGACCGTCACCGGGTACCTCGAGGAGGTCTCCGCTGACGGCCGCGGCCGCACCCGGGTGACCGACGCCGGGCAAGGGCTGCGCCGGCTCTACGCCGAGTCCGACCTGCTGGTCGCCGAGTGCCTGCGTCGCCAGATCTGGGACGACCTCGACGCCCCGGCCCTGGCGGCGGCCGTCTCGACCATGGTCTACGAGGCGCGGCGTGAGGAACCCGGGCACGCCCCGCAGGTCCCGGGCGGCCCTCAGGGACGGCTGGCGCGGGCCCTGGACGAGCAGGTGCGCCTGTGGTCACGGCTCGACGACCTCGAGACCGAACGCGGGCTTCAGGCCACCCGTCCCGTCGACCTCGGGCTCGTCCAACCGATCCACCGCTGGGCCTCGGGCCGTTCCCTGGGGAACGTCCTGGAGGACACCGACCTCGCCGCCGGGGACTTCGTGCGGTGGTGCAAGCAGGTGATCGACCTGCTGGACCAGATCGCCCAGTCGGCCCCGCTGCCCACCACGCGCGGGACGGCGCGACGCGCGGTCGACCTGCTGCGGCGCGGGGTGGTGGCCTACAGCTCGGTCTGACGCTGCTGGGGACGCCTCGCTGCGCTACGTTCGGGCCGTGAGCTCCACCCTGTACCGCAACGGCGTCATCCACTCCCGCACCGACCCCTTCGCCCAGGCCCTCCTCGTCGCCGACGGCCAGGTCGCGTGGCTCGGCAGCGAGGAGACGATCCACACCGTCGAGGACGGCGCCGACGAGGTGGTGGACCTCGACGGCGCCCTGGTGACCCCCGCCTTCGTCGACGCCCACGCCCACGTCCTCGAGACGGGCCTCGCGCTGAGCGGGGTCGACCTGTCGGTCGCCGCTGGCGTGATGAGCCTCGGGCAGGCGCTGGACCGGCTTGCCGGTGCGGCCCGAGCAGCCCGGGCAGCCGGGCGTCAGGCCCCGCTCCTGGGCCACGGCTGGGACGAGACCGCCTGGCCCGAGGGCCGACCGCCCTCGCGCGAGGAGGTCGACAACGCGACCGACGGCGCGCCCGTCTACCTCGCTCGGGTGGACGTCCACTCCGCCGTGGTCTCGAGCTCCTTCGCGGAGATCTCGGGCTGTGCCGACCTGCCGGGCTGGTCGCCGACCGGGCTCGTCGTCGCCGACGCCCACCACCGGGCCCGGATCGCTGCCCGCGACGTGTCAGTCGGGGACCGCGAGGAGCTCTACCGGTCGACGCTGGTCGCCGCTGCCCGCGAGGGGATCGCCTCGCTGCACGAGCACAGCGGTCCCTACATCGACACCCGGGAGGGTCTCGCCGGCCTGCTGGCGATGACCGCCGAACCACTGAGCGGCCTGGCGGCGGTCATCGGCTACCGCGGTGAGCTCTGCGAGACCGCGGACGACGCCCGAGCTCTCCTCGAGGCGATCCCCGGCCTGACCGGGATCGGGGGGGACCTCAACGTCGACGGCTCGATCGGGTCGCGCACCGCAGCGCTGCGCGCGCCCTATGCCGACACCGGGCCGGCCATCGCCGCGGGTGACCTGCAGCTCAGCGCCGAGCAGGTCGCCAACCACGTGGCAGCCGTGACGCGCGCGGGCTCGCAGGCCGCCTTCCACGTGATCGGCGACCGGGCCATGGACGAGGTCCTGGTGGGCTTCCGCGCAGCGGCCGACGTCGAGGGGCTCGACCGGGTCCGGGCGGCGGGGCACCGCATCGAGCACGGTGAGATGGTGGACGCCCAGGCCCTCGGGACCCTCGTCCTGCTGGGGTTGACCATCAGCGCCCAACCCGCCTTCGACACCGCGTGGGGCGGTGGCGCGGGGATGTACGCACAGCGCCTGGGCCCGGCGCGGGCGGCCTCCCTCAACCCCTTCGCGGATCTCGCGGGGGCCGGGGTGCCCCTCGCCTTCGGTTCGGACGCGCCGGTGACCCCGTTCGACCCGTGGGGGGCCGTCCGCGGGGCCGTCGAGCACCACGAGCCGAGCCAACGGATCTCTGCGCGGGCGGCCTTCCGGGCTCACACCCGCGGTGGCTGGCGCGCCGCGCGGCTGGACCACACGGGGGCTGGGGAGATCCGTCTCGGGGCCCCCGCGACCCTCGCGATGTGGCAGGTCGAGTCCCTCGCGGTGCAGGTGCCGGACGGGCGGGTCTCGGCCTGGAGCACCGACGCGAGGGCGGGCACGCCGCTCCTGCCCGTGCTCGGGGAGGGCGTGCCCCGACCGGCCTGCGTGCGCACCCTGCGCGAGGGTGTCGTGCTCCACGACGCCCTCGGCTGAACCGAGTTCCCGACACGCCGCGCGACACGCCGTCGCCCCTCGGGGTCACTCCTTCGGAGCAGTCGTCGCTGACCTGCATCGATGGCGCTGACCTGGACGAACGTCGCCTTGACTCGCGCTGGGGACTCGGTAGGTTCGTCGTGTTCCTCCCCGCGGTCGATGCGGGTTGTGCGCCAGTTGGGCCGCACCCCGACCGGGCCCTCGCGGGCAGCCGCCAGGCGGAGGGCACCGGCTGGGCCCGCGTGTTCAGTAGACAACGGGCGACGCCCCTCCGGGGACGCCGTCGTCCGGTCCGAAGGACACGCGGGCCAGTCGGTCGGTGCAGGAACCGCGGTTAGGCTGTGCCGGTGCCGTTCGCCCCACCCCGCCGCAGGACGACCCTCCTCCTCGCCGTCGTCGGCGGACTCCTCCTCGACGCGGGGTTCCCCGGCCTCGGCTGGTGGCCGTTGACCTTCCTCGCCATGGCCCTGCTGTTCGTCGCCCTGGGCCGTGACCGCGCCTGGTGGAACACCCTGGTCGGTCTGGTCTTCGGCCTGGCCTTCTTCCTGCCCCACATCACCTGGGCCGAGGGCGCCGTGGGCGCCGTGCCCTGGCTGGCGCTGTCGGTGGTCGAGGCGGGCTTCGTCGCGTCCTTCGGTGCCGCTTGGACCTGGGCCCGGCGGGGAGCGGTCACTTGGCAGCGGGCCCGCCTCCAGGTTCCGGTCTTCGCGATCCTGTGGGTCGGGTTCGAGGAGGCCCGCTCGGTGTGGCCCTTCGGTGGCTTCCCGTGGGGGCGGCTGGCCTTCTCCCAGGCGGACTCACCCCTCGGGTCGCTGGCCTGGCTGGGTGGTGCGACCCTCGTCTCCGCCGCGGTCGCCCTGGTGGGAGCCGTGGTGGCCCTCGCCCTGATCTCCGTGAGACGCATCGACGTGGGCAGCGCCAGCGGCTACCTCGTCCTGGCCGTGGTGCTGGTGGTCGGCGGGCTCCTGGTCCCCCTGGACAGCCGCGCGCAGGAGGGCACGCTCGCCCTCGGGGCCGTGCAGGGCAACGTGCCCGATCGAGGGCTGGACTCCTTCCAGCAGGCCCGCGAGGTCCTCGACAACCACGTGTCAGGCACCCACGCCCTGCTCGAGCAGGTGGCGCCGGGGGAGCTCGACGTGGTGCTCTGGCCCGAGAACGGCTCCGACATCGACCCCCGTGCCGACGCCGACGCCGCCGACGTGATCAGCGAGGCAGCCCGCGCGGTCGAGGCCCCGATCCTGGTGGGGACGGACAACTTCCCCGAGTCGGGGGGACGTCTCAACACCGCGCTGGTCTGGGACCCCGAGGAGGGTGCCGGGGCCTCGTACGCCAAGCGGCGGCCGGCGCCGTTCGCCGAGTACATCCCGATGCGGGAGATCGCCCGGCAGTTCTCCGACGCCGTCGACAGGGTGCGGACGGACATGATCGGCGGGGAGGAGATCGGCGCGATGGAGGTCGCCGTCCCGCGCCTCGAGCGGGACGTCACCCTCGCGCTGGGCATCTGCTTCGAGGTCGCCTACGACGTCCTGATCCGGGAGGCGGTGCAGGAGGGCGGCGAGGTCCTCGTCATCCCGACGAACAACGCGACCTTCGGACGTACCGACGAGTCCACCCAGCAGCTCGCGATGTCCCGGCTGCGTGCGATCGAGCACGGTCGCGCGACGGTGCAGATCTCCACCGTGGGCGTGAGCGCGGTGATCTCGCCGACCGGTCTGGTCCGCGAGGAGACCGGCTTGTTCACGGCCGAGCAGATGATCGCCACCGTGCCGCTGCGCAGCGAGCTCACCCCCGCCACGCGCTACGGCAGCCACCTGAGCTGGGCCCTGCGAGCCCTGGCGGTGGTCGTCACGGTCGCCGGGATGGCCGGGGCGGCGCGCGTGCGACGTGCGGAGAGGGTCGTCCCGGGTGAGGCCTGAGCCTGCCAGCACCACCGATGGGCACGCCGTCGAACCGCGCGTCCTGGTCGTCATCCCCACCTACGACGAGGCCACGACTCTGCCGGACACCCTCGGCCGGCTGCGCCGAGCGGTGCCGACCGCCGACGTCTTGGTGGTGGACGACGCGAGCCCGGACGGCACGGGCCTGATCGCCGAGGACCTCGCCCGGCACGACCCGCAGGTCCAGGTCCTGCACCGTACCGGCAAGCTCGGCCTGGGCTCGGCGTACGTCGAGGGCTTCGGGTGGGGGCTGGCCCGCGACTACGACGTGCTCGTCGAGATGGACGCGGACGGCTCCCACCAGCCGGAGGAGCTGCCGCTGCTGCTGTCGGCCCTCGCCGCTGACGACCACGGCCCCGATCTGGTGCTGGGGTCACGGTGGACGCCCGGGGGATCGGTCGAGAACTGGCCCCGGCGGAGGATGCTGCTCTCCCGCGGTGGCAACTCCTTCACCAGGCTCGTGCTCGGTCTGCCGCTACGTGACGCGACGGCTGGGTTCCGCGCCTACCGGGCCCGGGCGCTGCGCGCCCTGCCCCTCGACGACGTCGCCTCGCAAGGCTACTGCTTCCAGGTCGACATGGCCTGGCGGGTGGTCCGGCACGGGGGAGAGGTGCAGGAGGTGCCGATCCGTTTCGTCGAACGGTCCCAGGGTCGGTCCAAGATGAGCCGGCAGATCGTCCTCGAGGCCTTCTGGCGGGTCTCCCTGTGGGGGGCCCAGCATCGCTGGGCTCGGCTCAGGGGTACGACGACGGCCGCCGCCCGAGGGCGACGGCCGTAGCGCACGAGCGAGGGTGGGGCTCAGGCCGAGCGGCGGAGCTTCCCTGCCCGGAGCAGCTCGAGGCGCTCGGCGAGGAGGTCCTCGAGCTCACCCACGGTCCGGCGCTCGAGGAGCATGTCCCAGTGGGTGCGCGGCGGCTTGCCCGCCTTGGGCTCCGGCTTGCTCGCGTCACGGAGCAGCGCCTCCTTGCCGCAGCGGCACTCCCAGACGACGGGGACGTCAGCCTCGGCGGCGAAGGGAAGGATGATCGTGTGCCCGTCGGGGCAGTCGTAGTACGCCTGGAACCGCGGGGCGAACTCGACCCCCTGGTCGGACTCCATGCTGTTCGCGCCGATGCGCATGCCGCGCAAGGATCGGTCAGCCATCGTGTGGCCTCCGTTCTGGCCGCTGGGACGAGCGACGAGGGATGCTCGGCTCGAAGGTCTCTGTGATGCGGTACGTCAGTCGATCTGTCGTTCCACCTGGCACAACGCGCTCCAGGGGGTCGGTGTTCCAGGCGGCCCGTGAAGGTACCGTGAACATGGACCGCGACGAGCGGGCGACGTGCTGGTGGTGCGTCCCTACGGTCCCGTGAGCAGGGTCGGGCCGCAACTGCTCAGGACGGACCGCCCCGCCCGGCCTGGTTGAGGACCACCCCGTCGGTGAACATCACACCGTCGGCGAAGCGTGCCTCGACCCGGCCACCGCCGAACTGCTCGGCGTGCAGCCGTGCGTACAGGCCGCCGACCTCGAGGAGCTCGGGGTGGGTGCCCTGCTCGACGACCTGACCGCCGTCGACCACGAAGATGACGTCCGCGTGCTGGATGGTCGAGAGCCGGTGGGCGATCGCGATGGTGGTCCGGCCTGCCATGACCCGCGTGAGGGCGTGCTGCACGAGCCGCTCCGAGCTCGAGTCGAGGGCCGAGGTCGCCTCGTCGAGGATCAGGACGCGTGGGTCCTTGAGCAGCACCCGTGCGATCGCCAGCCGCTGCTTCTCCCCGCCGGACAGGCGGTACCCACGCTCACCTACCGTCGTGTCGTAGCCGTCGGCGAAGGCCGCGATGCGGTCGTGGATGTTCGCTGCCCGCGCGGCCTCGACGAGCTCCTCGTCGGTGGCCTCGGGCTTGGCGTACCGCAGGTTGTCAGCGATGCTCGCGTGGAAGAGGTAGGGGTCCTGGGTGACCATGCCCACGGCGTCGGCCAGGGACCCCAGGCGCAGGTCGCGCACGTCGTGCCCGTCGAGGAGCACCGCGCCGTGATCGACCTCGTACAGGCGCGGGACCAGGTAGGTCAGGGTCGTCTTCCCGGCCCCCGACGGGCCGACGAAGGCCGCGAGGGACCCCGCGGGGACGTGGAGGGACACCCCACGCACCGCCCACACGGGCTCGGGCGTGACCCTGCTGGTGGTGCCGGCCGCCGCGTCGTCGTCGACCGGCGACCCGGGCTGGGTCGGCGGGGGAGCGGCGCCTCGGGACCGGCCCCGTGATGCACCGCTGCCCCCCCGGGCCCCGGGCTGCGCGACCCAGCCC
>NZ_JALPKN010000144.1 GCF_023630195.1 Actinotalea sp. C106
TGGGCGCGCAGGGCGTCCAGGGCGTGGCCGCCGATGCCCTCGACGGGGCCCGTGCTCGTGGCGAGGTCCTCGACGGTCGCGATGCCGGCGGTGAGCAGGCGTGCCCGCTGGGTGGTGCGCATCCCCGCGACGAGCAGCACGTCCCGGCGGGCCTCGACCTCGGGGGCGCAGACCTCGCATCGTCCGCAGGCCCGGTAGCGAGGGTCGCCCCACGTGGCCGGGGTGCCGCCGGCCTGGTGCTCGTCGAGCATGCGCTGCAGCCGGGCCTGGCGGTCCCGGAGCACGGGCAGCAGGTCGGCCAGGCGGTGGCTCGTGGTGGTGCGGTCCCCGAGCACGAGGTGCACCTGCGGGGCGGGCCGCAGCCCGGCCATGAGGAGCTGGTCGGCGTAGGCCGCGAGCTGGAGCAGGGCCGTGACCTTGGCGTGCCGCGCGAGCTTGGTGTCGTGCACGGCGTACACGGGGCCGGCCGTGCTGCCGGCGGCCCCGGGCGAGCCGGCCCCCTCGGTGCCCGCGGCGCCGTCCTCGCGGACGAGGAAGTCCGCCCAGCCCCCGAAGCGCCCGTCGAAGAACCCGGCCTGGAAGACGACGTCGGCCCCGGTGCGCAGCACCTGCAGGGTCTCGGCGTGCTTGGCCTCGAGGCCGGCGCGGGTGGTCCCCACGGAGCGCTCAGGGCGTTCGATGACGGCCACCCCTCGACCGGTGGTCGGGTCCCACGGCCCGTACCGGTCGAGGTGCTCGGCGAGCACGCGCTCCTCGTGCTGGTCGCCCAGGTGCGCGGTCCGCTCGAGCATCGCGTCGGAGGGCAGGTCCAGCGGCGGGATCAGACCGAGCCGGACGTCGAAGGTGCGCAGGAGCGCGACCTCGCAGGCGGCGGCAGCGGCGAGATCGGTCGCGCTGTGGACGACGGTGCCGTCGTCGAGGAGGAACATGGCTCGACGCTAGTGGTCACCCCGGACACGCGACCGCCGGTCCGGACGGCTGCCGGACCGGCGGGTCGTGGTCGTGCTCAGCCCTTGAGGGCCTCGGTGAGCTTCATGCGGCCGCCGGTGTGCAGCACGCCCCGCTGGTAGACGCGGGCGGAGAGCCAGATGAGCACGGGGATGGTGACCAGGCACAGCCCGATCGAGACGCCCAGCTCCCACATCGGCAGGCCGCCCAGGGCGTCGCGCACCGGGACGACGAAGGGCGCGAAGAACGGGATGAAGGTCAGCACCCGGGCGAGGGTGCTGTCGGGGTCGTTCACGACGACGAACATCGTCACGTAGTACGGGATGAAGAGGAGGAACATCAGCGGGGTGGTGACCGAGCCGATCTCCTCCTGCCGGGAGACGAGGGCCGCGAACCCGCCGAAGAGCAGGGCGTAGATCGTGTAGCCGAGCAGGAACCACACGACGAGCAGGCCGAGGGCCGCGCCGACGTTGACCTCGATGTCCTCGGTGAGTCCCAGGGCGGTGACGGCGAGGGTCAGGGCTCCGCCGAGGACGACGATCTGGAACAGCGCGTACGCGCCGATGCCGAGGATCTTGCCCGCGAGGAGCTGGGTGGGCTTGATGGTGGAGAGCAGCAGCTCGACCACGCGGGAGGTCTTCTCCTCGACCACGCCCATGGAGATCATCGAGCCCCCACCGATGAGGGCGAAGAGCAGCAGCGAGATCATCACGACGGAGACCACGAAGGCCGGGCCGTCGAACTCGCTCTCCTCAGGGGCCACGAGGGACTCGACCTGCGGCGCGGCGGTGGCCAGGGCGGTCCCGACGTCGGCCGGGTCCCCGCCGAGGGCACCGATCTGCTCCGCCAGGACGTACTCGTTGACCGCAGAGGTCACGATCTCGACGACGGCGGGGTCGGCGGTCTCGGCCACGAGCATGCGGGGCGCGGACGGGTCGCCGGACAGGTGCGCGTCGAGCGGGTCCTCCTCGGCGATCAGGGCCTGCTCGGCCTCGTCCGTGGTGAGGGTGCTGAGCTCGAGCGCGAGGCCCTGCTCGGTGGCGGCCTGCTCGAGGTGGGGCTGCAGGGCGGTGACGCCCTGCTCGACGGCGATCGAGGAGCTCGGCCCCTCGGTGTCGCGGTCGAGGAAGAAGCTGCCGACGACGGCGCCGATGACGATCACGGCGAGCATGATCGACAGGGAGATGATGTTGGACTTGGTCATCATCCGCGTGCGGAACTCGCGCTTGGTGACCATCCAGACGGGGCTGCTCATCGCGCGCTCTCCTTCGCATCGGAGGCCGACGGGTCGACGGCGGGGTCCTCCCCGGCCGAGACGACGCCACGGAAGAGGTCGGCGAGGGACTGGCGGACGGGGCTGAACTCGCGCACGGCGCCGAGCTCGAGCGCGGCACGCAGGATCGCCCGGGGGGTCTCGGCGTCGTGGGTGGTGGCCGCGACGTGGAGCTGGCCGGGGCGCTCGGGGACCGGGGTCGCGGTGAGTCCTGGCAGGGCCGTGAGGCGGGGGAGGACGGCATCGGTCGCGGCGTCGACGTCGAGCAACCAGGTCGGGTGGTCGGTGGCGCGCAGCTCGTCGATGGTGCCGAGGGCTTCCATGCGGCCCGCGCGGACGATGCCCACACGGTCGCAGAGCCGCTCGACCAGGTCGAGCTGGTGGGAGGAGAAGATCACCGGGACCCCCGCCTGGGCGCGCTCGCGGAGCACCCCGCTCATGACGTCGACCGCGACGGGGTCCAGGCCCGAGAACGGCTCGTCGAGGACGAGGACGTCGGGGTCGTGCACGAGGGCGGCGGCGAGCTGGACCCGCTGCTGGTTGCCGAGGGAGAGCTTCTCGACGTCGTCACCGCGTCGCTCGCCGACGCCCAGCCTGTCGGTCCAGTGCTCGACGGCGCGCGTGGCCTCGGTCGGGCTCATGCCGTGCAGGCCGGCGAGGAACTCGAGCTGCTCCCCGACCTTCATCTTCGGGTAGAGCCCACGCTCCTCGGGCATGTACCCGACGCGGCGGCGGGCCTCGAGGTCGAGCTCGCTGCCCTTCCACCGCACCTGTCCCGAGTCCGCCGCCAGGACGCCGAGCATGATCCGCATGGCGGTGGTCTTGCCCGCGCCGTTGGAGCCGACGAAGCCGAAGATCTCCCCGGCGCGGACGTCGAAGGTCAGGTCGGTCAGGGCTCGGAGGCTGCCGTAGGCCTTGTTCAGGTGGTCGATCTCGAGCGCGTTCACGCGCGTTCCCCCGTGATATCGGTCGTGGACCACGCGTCAGCGGGGACGCGGCGCCCTCGCCCGACGTCCCGCCGGTGCGGGAACGTGGTGCGCGATCAACGTATCAAGAGGCGTCCTCCCGTCCGAGGAGCCAGCCGACGGGGCCGGCGAGCTCCTCGGCTGCCTCGGGGCCCCAGCTCCCGCGCGGGTACGGCTGGACCTCGGGACGGTCCTGGCCGAGGAGCGGGGCGAAGGCCTGCCACGCGTGCTCGAGCCCGGTCGGGGTCGTGAAGAGGGTCCGGTCCCCCTGGAGCACGTCGACCAGGAGCGAGGCGTAGGAGGGCAGCGGCTCACCGTCCACGTCGTCGAGGTCGAGGCGGGCGGTGCCGCTCGAGAGCGCGAGGTCGGGTCCGGGCTTCTTGACGGTGGTGGTGATCTCGATCGCGCCGTCCCCGGCGAGGGACACGGTGATCACGCCGTGGTCGACCTCGTCGCCGAAGAGCTTCTCGGGGTCGCGGCGCAGCACGAGGCTGACCCGCTGGGCCGAGGCCGCCATCTGCTTCCCGGTCCGCAGCACGAAGGGCACGCCCTGCCACCGGGGGTTGTCGATCCACAGCCGCGCCGCCACGAAGGTGTCCGTGGTGGAGTCGTCGGCCACGCCCTCGATGTCGCGGTAGCCCTCGAACTGCCCGAGGACGACGTCGCGGGTGGGGTCCAGCGGCCGGAAGCAGCCGATGACCTCTTCGCGGGCGCGCACCAGGTCGGTCGCGGCGAGCTGGCGCGGGGCCTCCATCGCGACCTGGGCGGCGACCTGGAAGAGGTGGTTGACGACCATGTCGAGGGCGGCGCCCGTGCCGTCGTAGAACTCGGCGCGCTGGGCGACGTCGAGGGTCTCGGGCACGTCGATCTGCACCTGCTCGACGTGGTGCCGGTCCCACACGCTGCCGAAGAGGTCGTTGGCGAACCGCAGCACGTGCAGGTTCTGGGTGGCCTCCTTGCCGAGGAAGTGGTCGATCCGGAAGACCTGCTCCTCGTCGAAGACCTCGTGGACCACCGCGTCGAGCTCGCGGAAGGACTCGGGGGACTCCCCGTAGGGCTTCTCGTAGACGATGCGCACGCCGTCGGTCAGGTCGTGCGCGGCCAGGGCCCGGGTCGCGGGGATGAAGGCCGACGGCGGGATCGCGAAGTAGTGCACGACGTTCACCTCGCCCTCGCTGCCGGACTCCTCCAAGGTGCGGCGCAGCTCGTCGAGGACGTCGGGCAAGGTCCCCGGGTCCTCCTCGGTGACCTCCTGGGCGTACCGGGTGTGGCGGGTGAGCACCTCGGCGTCCTGCTCGACGTCGTCGTCCCCGGCACCGAACTCGTCGAGGGCCTCGCGGATGATCTCGGCCATCTCCTCGTCGGTCTTGGCCCCGCGTCCGGTGCCGAGCAGGGCCCAGTGCTCGGGGAGCAGGCCGCGCCGGTTCAGGGTGGCCAGGGCGGGGAAGACCAGGCGGCGCGAGAGATCGCCTCGCGCGCCGTGGAGCACGAGGATCAACGGCTTCTGGTGACCCTCGGCGTCGCTCCCGGTCGGTGTGGTCTCGGTCTCGTGCGGGTGGGGCGTGCGGTCGCTCACGGTCGGGACCCTCGGCTCGGCGTCGTCGGACCCCGTCGACGCTACGGCTGCCCCGCGCCGCGCGCCCGTCGAGATCGCTCACCCCTGCCACGGGGAGCTCGCGACCCCTTCGACCTGCCACCCCGGCTCGGTCAAGGACAGGGCGATGGTCATATCGAGGTCCTCGAGGTGGGTGACTCTCGCGTCGGGCTCCCCGTCGGTCGGGGGCTCCCACGCCACGACCGAGACGCCGACGTGGACGCGATGGTGCGGGTAGTCCCCGTCGGGCAAGGCCTCGCCGAGCCGCCACCCGACGAGCGCGACCTCGGCGGGTGCGGCGAGCGGGGAGCCGCCGGTGCGTCGGGCCTCGGCCGCGCAGAAGCTGCAGCCGGGTCCGCTGAGGGTCTGCAGGTGCTCCTCGTCCCCGGTCGCGAGGGCGTGGCGCCAGGCCATGAGGAACAGGTACGCCGCCCCGACGGCGCCGAGGTCGGTCCGGTCCGCGCGGAGGGTCGCGACCTCCTCGGCGGTCAGCGGGGCGGTGCCGACGTCGAGGCCTGCCCCGAGCTCGGTCGCGAGCCGGGACCCGGCCGCGAGGGCCACGGCGTTGGCGTCCGGTGGGGCCGCCTCGCCGTCGGATGGGTCGGCCCTGCTGGTCGGGTCGGCACTGCTGGTCGGGTCAGCCCCGTCGGTCCGCTCACCGGGGGCAAGGGGCGGCGGACCCGTACCGGCCGGCTGCGCGGCGCCGCACGCCGCGGTCGTGAGAGCCACCAGCACGAGCGCTGCCAGGAGCCGGGCGGATGGACGGGGATGCTGAGCCATGGGGCCAGCCCACCCTGTCGTGGCCGCGGATCCCCACGAGGACCGCGCCGCCTGTGGACCGCTGGCCGACCACGACGCTGTGGAGGATCAGGGACGGCGACGACCGACCACGACCCGCAGCGGCCGGGTGCCGCCCCGGATCTCACCCTGAGGAGTCGTCACGCGCGGTGCTCGGCGGCCGATGGGTCCTGCAAGGGCGACGCAGGAGGCGGGACCCGGTTCCAGGGAGGTCACGATGACCACGCTCAGCCACGAACCCCGTGCGGTCGCGTCCGCCGTCGTCCTGTACGGCATCCACCCGCTGCGCGGGTACGCCGTCACCTGGCACCTGACCCCTCTGCCCGCTGTTCCCGCCCGGGCCGGGCGGCGTCCCGGTGGCGCGCAGTTCGTCGTCGAGCGCGCCGACGGGCACATCACCGACTCCCTCGCCTGGCAGCTCGCGGAGAAGGAGGTCGCGGTGCTCGGTGTGGCCGAGGTCTCCCGGCTCGTCCGCTCAGCCACGCACCGGCGCCGCTGAGCCGAGGGCGGTCCCGCCGACCTCAGACCGGCGGGAGCTCGTCGTCCGCCGGGAGCAGGCGGCACAGCGCCAGCCAGACGGCGCTCGGCGTCGTCGCCCGGAGGGTCGTGGCCTCGACGTCGAGCATCCCGACGGTGCCCGCCGCCGTGTCGACGACGCTGAGGACGCGCCCACCGACCTCCTCGTCGGCCCCGGGCCAGGTCGCGGTCACCGTCCACCCTCGCCAGCGCCCCTCGCGGAGCTCGACAGCCCACGCCTCCCAGCCCGCGGGGGCAGCATCACCGAGCTGGTCGGCGGTGGCCTGACGGCGCCGTGCCTCGGGGTCCGCGAGGTCCTGGAGCACCGCAGGGTCGAGGTCGAGCGGCGCCTCGGGCAACCGCGGTCGGGGGGCGAGGCGCACGACGCGTCCGAGGGCGGAGGGAAGGTGCGTGGGCTGGACGCCCACCAGCTGGTGCGTCGGTCCTGAGACGTGCAGGAGACCTGCCCCCGTCCCGGGGGCGAGCCAGAACCGGTGCGCGGCCGTCCCCCGCAGCCCGGCCACGTCCAGGGTGACCAGGCAGACCGGCCGACGGACGGCGTCGACCAGCGGCCGCACCGCCTCGTCCACCCCGTGCGGGCCGAGCACCCCTGCGGTGGTCAGGACGGCGGTGGCCTCCGACGTCGTCGGCCCCTGCGGGGGTGCCTGCCCGCCATCACCCCCGGCGGCCACGACCAGCGCGTCGAAGGCCGCGAGGTCGAGCCTCAGCCGACCCGCGGCGCGGTCGAGGTCGATCATCACCGGGCCCAGGCCCCCTCGAGGGACAGCGAGCCGCCGACCCGCTCGAAGACCGGCGCCAGCCGGCCGAAGCCGAGGTCCGTCGTGGTGGCGCTCAGCGTCACGCCCTGGCCGTCGACGAGCACGGCCCACTGCTGCAGCGTGACGGGGAGGTCCGGCGGGGCAGTGTGGTGCGCGAGGCGCCGCACGGCCGGCAGCCCCCCGACCTCGGTGTGCTCGAGGTCGACCAGGAGGTACTCCTGCAGCGAGCTGCCGAGGAGCTCGTCGTTGCCCGCCTGCCAGTCCCGGAAGGTCATGGTGGGAGGCAGCTCCCCGACCGTGAGCACGAGGTTGCTGCGGAACTCCGTGCCGTCCTGCGGTTCGACGACCACGAGGGCGACGCCGGGGGAGGGGGCCTCGACGACCTCCCACCCCGGCGGGACCTCGAGGGAGAGTCGACCGTCCGCCGCCTCCCGGCGCGTCCAGCCCGGCGCGGCCGGGGCCTCGGGGGGATGGGTCATCGTCGTCCTCTCCGTGCTCGGGCGGATCCTCGGGCCGAGCGTCGTGCTGCGGCCCGGCGGTCGTGCTGGGCCCGGAACCAGCGCGGCAGGAACCATCGTGGCAGGGGCAGGAACAGCCAGGCCCACATCGCCATGACCGCGCCGACGGCGAAGACCAGGCCGAACCACAGCTTCCAGGTCTCGCCCTCGTAGGTGCCCATCGGGCCGGCGGCCACGAGCATCAGCGCGAAGCCGGGCAGCCCCAGCAGGACGCTCCGCTCGTTGAGGTCCGTGCCCGTCCACCACCGGGTCCGCCCCGAGCGCGGTGCGGTCCGCCACCACAGCGTCAGGGTCAGCAGGGCCAGGCCCGACAGGGAGAGTGCGAGGCCCATGGCTCAGTTCCAGAAGGTCAGGGCGTCGGCGACGTCGCTCAGGCCGTCGGCGGCAGCGCTCACGGCGTCGCTCACCCCGTCGACCACGGCCTCGGTGACCTCGCCGGCGGTCTCGGCCACGAAGCTGCCGATCTCCTGCCCGACCGTCGAGCCCGCGATGCCCCCGACGATCCCGCCGAGGGCCCCGCCCACGACGGTGCCGACGGGCCCACCGACGGCCGTGCCGATCGCACC
>NZ_JALPKN010000145.1 GCF_023630195.1 Actinotalea sp. C106
GGCCCTGGCGCACCCGAGCGCGCCGGGGGCGACCGTCGTCGGGCTGGAGGGTGGGCGTCGGGTGAGTCCCGAGTGGGCGGCCTGGGCCAACGGCACGGCCGTGCGCGAGCTCGACTTCCACGACACCTTCCTCGCCGCGGACTACTCCCACCCGGGGGACACCATCGCCCCCGTCCTCGCGGTGGCCCAGCACTTGGTCGGGCGGTCGCTGGCGGGCGGGCGACGGCTCGGAGGCGCCGAGCTCGTGCGGGCGGTGGCCACGGGCTACGAGATCCAGGTGGACCTGGTGCGGTCGATCAGCCTGCACCGGCACAAGATCGACCACGTCGCCCACCTCGGGCCTGCGGTCGCTGCGGCGCTGGGCACCCTGCTGGAGCTCGATCCTGCGACGACCTTCCACGCGGTCGGTCAGGCCCTGCACACCACGACCGCCACGCGGCAGTCCCGCAAGGGGGAGATCTCGACCTGGAAGGCCTACGCCCCGGCCTTCGCCGCCAAGGTCGCGATCGAGGCGGTCGACCGGGCCATGCGCGGCCAGACCTCGCCGACGCCGATCTACGAGGGGGAGGACGGCGTCCTGGCGTGGCTGCTGGACGGGCCGGAGTCGCGCTACGAGGTCCCCCTGCCGGCCCCGGGCGAGCCCAAGCGGGCGATCCTCGACACCTACACCAAGGAGCACTCGGCCGAGTACCAGTCCCAGGCCCTCATCGACCTCGCCCGGCGGCTGCACCGCGAGCACCCGGAGGTGGCGGACCCCGAGCGGGTCGAGCAGATCGTGATCCGCACCAGCCACCACACCCATCACGTGATCGGCTCAGGGGCGAACGACCCGCAGAAGTACGACCCGCGCGCCTCCCGCGAGACCCTCGACCACTCCATCCCGTACATCGTGGCGGTGGCCCTGCAGGACGGCGCGTGGCACCACGTCGACTCCTACGCCCCCGAGCGGGCGGCCCGGCCCGACACCGTCGCGCTGTGGCGCAGGATCACCACGACCGAGGACCCCGTGTGGACCCGGCGGTACCACGCGACCGACCCGGCCGAGAAGGCCTTCGGCGGCCGGGTCGAGGTGACCTTCACCGACGGCCGTCGGCTCGTCGAGGAGATCGCCGTGGCCGACGCCCACCCGCTCGGTGCGCGGCCCTTCGCGCGGGAGCAGTACCTCGAGAAGTTCCGCACGCTGGCCGCCGGCGTCCTCGCGGAGGCCGAGACCGAGCGCTTCCTCGAGGTCGCCCAGCGCCTGCCCGAGCTGGGCCCCGAGGAGCTCGGCGCGCTCACCGTCACCGCCCCGGCCGACCTCCTCGCCGAGGTGGCCCCGACCCGAGGGATCTTCTGATGCTCCACTCGACGAGGACCCCCGCGGCCAAGCGGGCCGACCTGCGCGCCCGGCTCGCCGCTGACGAGCTGCTCGTGATGCCGGGGGCCGTCAACCCGCTCTCGGCCCGCCTCATCCAGGACAAGGGCATGGGCGGGGTCTACCTCTCCGGTGCGGTGATCGCCGCGGACCTCGGCCTGCCCGACGTCGGGCTGACCACCCTCACCGAGGTCGCGCAGCGCGCCCAGCAGGTCGCGCGGGTCACCGACCTCCCCGTGCTGGTCGACGCCGACACGGGCTTCGGCGAACCGATGAGCATGGCCCGCACGGTCCAGGTGCTCGAGGACGCGGGGGTCGCCGGCCTGCATGTCGAGGACCAGGTCAACCCGAAGCGGTGCGGGCACCTCGACGGCAAGGCCGTCGTCGACCTCCCCACGGCTCTGCGGCGGGTCCGGGCCGCGGTCGACGCGCGCCGGGACCCCGACCTGCTGATCATGGCCCGGACCGACGTCCGCGCCGTCGAGGGGCTCGACGCGACCCTGGACCGACTGCGCGCCCTGGTCGACGCCGGGGCGGACGCGGTGTTCCCCGAGGCGCTGACCGACCTGCACGAGCTCGAGGCGGTCCGCCGCGCGGTGGACGTGCCCCTCCTGGCGAACATGACCGAGTTCGGCCGGACCGAGCTCGTGACCCACGCCCGGCTCGCGGCGGTCGGGGTGGACGTCGTCATCCACCCCGTCTCGCTGCTCCGCCTCGCGATGGGCGTCGCCGAGGAGGCCCTCGACCTGCTCGCCGAGCAGGGCACCCTCGAGCCGCTGGTCCCTCGGATGCAGACCCGCTCCCGGCTCTACGAGCTCCTCGACTACGCGGGCTACGAGCGCTTCGACTCGACCGTCTTCACCTCGACCGGGTACGGGGGCTGATTCCGCCCGATCCGCACGACCCGCCCCACCCCGTGACACCGACGTACAGCGACATGGACGCAAAGGAGCGCACATGACCAGCACACCCACGGAGCCCAGGCCCGCCACGAGCGAGCGCCGAGTGGCCCGCGGCCTCGCCGGGGTCGTCGTGGACACCACGGCCGTCTCCCACGTGGACCCCGGGTCGAACTCGCTCCTCTACCGCGGCTACCCCGTCCAGGAGCTCGCCCGGGACTGCACGGTCGAGGAGGTCGCGTGGCTGCTCTGGCACGGAGAGCTCCCCGACCCCGCCGAGCGCGAGGGCCTCACCCACCTCGAACGCTCCGCACGGTTCCTCTCGCCCCTCGTCGAGGCCACGGTCGACGCGCTGCCCCTGGCGGCCCGTCCCATGGACGTGCTGCGCACCGCGATCAGCGTCATCGGCGCCGAGGACGCGGACCGCGACACCTCGGCCGAGGCCGACCTCGCGCGGTCCGTACGGCTCTTCGCCCAGCTGCCCACCGTCGTCGCGAGGGACCGCCGTCGGCGGTTGGGCCTGGGACCGGTGGCCCCGCGCGACGACCTGGACCACGCTGCCAACCTGCTGTGGATGACCTTCGGGGAGGAGCCCGACCCGGTCGTGCACGACGCCTTCCGGACCTCGATGGTGCTGTACGCCGAGCACTCGTTCAACGCCTCGACCTTCACGGCCCGCGTGGTCACCTCGACCCTGTCCGACCTGTACTCCTCCGTGGTCGCCGCGGTCGGCGCCCTCAAGGGACCGCTCCACGGGGGAGCGAACGAGGCCGTCATGGAGACCCTCACCGAGATCGGGCCCGCCGCAGGCACCGAGGAGTGGCTCGAGCGCGCGCTGGGTGAGGGGCGCAAGGTCATGGGCTTCGGCCACCGCGTGTACAAGCACGGGGACTCCCGTGTCCCCACGATGCGCGAGGCCCTCGACCGGCTGGTCGAGCACACCGGCGGGCACGACCTCCTCGAACGGTACGAGGCCCTCGAGCGGGCGATGACGGCGCGCACCGGCATCTTGCCCAACCTCGACTACCCTGCCGGCCCGGCGTACCACCTCATGGGCTTCGAGACCGCGACGTTCACCCCGCTGTTCGCGGTGAGCCGCGTCATGGGCTGGACCGCGCACGTCCTCGAGCAGCGCGCCGACAACGCCCTGATCCGTCCGCTCAGCGAGTACGTCGGACGAGAGGAACGGCACCGGTGATGCTGCACGGGGCCCGCTCGGCGTGGTCCCGCGGGTCGCCGCGCGCATCGCGGCCGAGGGGTCCACTCTGAGAGATGCGCGAACCGGGCCTCAAGTTCGGACAATTCGCGCCGATTGATCTTTGGGGGGCATGTCAGGGACGTGCCCCGCCCGCGGTGCGCGCGGCGGTGGGTCGAGAGAGCGAGGGTGGACATGGCAGCAGCGAGAGCCGACGCCACGGCGCCTGCTCTCGTGCGCGCCGACCGTGCCCTGGCCTGGGCGCCGTGGCTGGTCCTGGCCCTGGGCGCAGGGACCGCCGCGCTGGTGCCGGGGGACTCCGGCGGCACCCCGGTGCGCATCACCCTGGTCGTCACCCTCGGGGTGTTCTTCGCGACCCTCGTCCTGCGCCTGCTCGTCGTGGCGGCGCTGCGTCCCTCGCGTCGGGTCCCGCTGCTGTTCCTGGCCGGTGCGGTCGCGGTCTGGGCCGTCGGCTCGGCGAGCGTCTCCTTGGGCCAGACGGTCACCGCGGTCACCTTCCCGGCCCCGGGTGAGTTCCTCTGCTTCGCCTCCTACCTGGCCATGGCCGCCTTCCTCCTGGTCGACCGGCCGCGTCGGTCGCCGCTGACGGGTGCTGTGTGGCTCGAGGCCGTGGTCGTCTGCGGGGCTGCCGTCTGCCTCGCCGCCTTCCCGCTGCTGACGCCGTTGACCTCGACCTTCGGCTCCGGGGGCCTGGCACTGCTGCTGGCCGTCCTCTACCCGTTGATCAACGTGGTCATGTTCGCCGTCGTGCTGGCGCAGGTGCTGGTCCGGCACCGGGAGCCCTCGCTCGCGTCGGTCGCGCTCCTCCTCGGGTTCCTGGGGCTGGCGGTCGCCGACAGCACCTTCCTGCTCGGGCACGACGACGGGACGTACTCGACGAGCCTGGTCCTCGCCGCGCTGTGGGGTGGGAGCTTCGCCCTCGTCGTCGCCGGCGCCTGCGAACGTCGGGCGAGCGTGGTGGCCCCCGAGGACGGCGGGATGCGCAGCACCGTCCTGCTCGCCTCCGCGGCAGGCCTGGCCCTCGTGATGCTCATGGTCAACCCGCCGGGGCTGGTCGGCTGGTCCGTCAAGATCCCGGCCCTGGTCACCTTGGTGGGGGTCGGGGCCCGGATGTCGATCGCGCTGCGTGAGGCCCGCGGGGCGGCCGAGGCGATGCGACTCTCCATGACCGACGAGCTCACAGGGCTGCCCAACCGACGCGCCCTGCTCTCGGAGGTCGACACCCGGCTGCGTTCGGAGCGACCGATCGGAGTCGTGCTCCTCGACGTGGACGGGTTCAAGGACGTCAACGACAGCCTCGGGCACATGGTCGGCGACGAGGTCCTGGTGACCCTCGCGCACCGGATGCGCGCCAACCTCGACCACCGCGTCACCCTGGCCCGGCTCGGCGGCGACGAGTTCGCCCTCGTGGTGCCGAACGACGACGTCCTCGCCCTGCACGAGACCGCCCAGCGCCTGCGCACCGTCCTCAAGGACCGGTTGCGCGTCCGCGGGCTCGACCTGAGCCTGGACGCCTCGGTCGGCATCACGGTCCGCAAGGCCGGGGACCAGTCCTCGACCGAGCTGCTGCGACGGGCCGACATCGCGATGTACCAGGCGAAGCAGACCGGGGCGGGCGCCCTGCTCTTCGACCCCGCGCACGACGGGCTGGCCGAGCACCGGCTCTCCCGCAGCGAGGCCCTGCGTCAGGCCGTCACCAACGGCCAGCTCGTCGTCTGGTACCAGCCGCAGGTCGACGCACGCACCGGGCGTGTGGTGGCCGTCGAGGCGCTGGTCCGCTGGCGGCACCCGACCGAGGGTCTGCTCTCCCCGGTGGCCTTCCTCGCCGACGCCCGCACGTCAGGGCTCATGGGGGCGGTCACCGAGGTGGTCCTGCGCCGGGTGCTCGCCGACACCCGCCGCTGGGCAGAGGCCGGTTTCACCTTCCGGGTCGCGATGAACTGGGCGCCCCCCGAGCTGGTCGGCGGACGCATCCTGCCCCAGCTCATCTCAGCCCTCGACGACGCCACCTTCCCCGCCGACCGGTTGATGGTCGAGGTCACCGAGGACTCGTTCCTGGCCGAGCCCGAGCGCGCTCGCGAGGCCCTCCTCGAGCTGCGACGGCACGGGGTGCAGGTCGCGATCGACGACTACGGGACGGGCTTCTCGTCGCTGTCCTACCTCCGAGACCTGCCGGTCCAGGAGATCAAGATGGACCGGTCCTTCATCACCCCGGTGGCCACGGACGAGCGCAGCCGCATGATCGTGCAGACCACGGCCCAGATGGCCCGGGCCTTCGGCTTGCGCCTGGTCGCCGAGGGCGTCGAGGACCAGGCGGCCGCGGCAGAGCTGCTGCCCATGGGGGTCGACGTCCTCCAGGGCTTCCACGTCGCCCGGCCGATGCCTGCCTCGGAGGTCGCGCCGTGGGTGCGACGACGTCAGGCCGAACGTCCCAGCAGCGCGGCCGCGGCGACGATCTCGCTCGACGCGTTCGGGCAGCAGGGCTAGACCCGTTCGGTCAGGAGGGCCAGGTCGGAGGGGACCGCGGCCAGCGAGGTGGTCGACAGGTCGTCGGGGGCGCGCAGGCGGTCGTGCAGGCGGAACGCCTCAGCGGGCGGGACCGTCACGCCGTCGAGCCCGACGCCCAGCGTGACCAGACGGTAGGCGTCGGGGAACTGCTGCCGCTGGTTGTCCAGGACCGGGGCGCAGCGCGCGAAGACCGGGGTGCTCGCCGCGGAGCCGAGGTATGGCGCCGTCGAGGTCCCCGGCAGCACCTGGGTGAGCAGGCCGACCGAGTGCAGCAGGCGGCGAACCCTCTCGTCGAGCACCGCCACGAAGGAGCTCATCCCGTTGGCCCGGCACACCGCGATGAGCCCGTGGTAGAGGGCCAGCGACAGGCGTAGCCCGTCGGCCCGGTCCTGCCGCCGCACCCCGAGGGTCGCGATCTCCCAGGTCGAGCCCAGGTCCAGGCCCGCGGCGGACGCGACTCGCGCACCGGGCACGGACCAGGGCGGGGCCGCGACGTCGGTGAGGGTCTTGAGCCCCGCGCGGCCCCCCGGGGCGAGCAGCCGCACGGCCCCGACCACGTCACCGCCCTGGTCGGCGATCGCGAGGAAGGCCGAGGCGTCGTCGTACGGCCCGTACTCCTCGACGAGCTGCTCACGGGTGTTCCCGTACCAGCGCAGGAAGACCTCGGCCTCGCACTCGCGAGCGGACTCGAGCAGCTCGCCCTCGGGGGCGAAGTGCATGGAGTACGGGACGGCGCTCATCAGAACTCCTTGTAGACGACCTCGGTGGCGTCGAACCACTCCCGGGTGAGCTCGACCGCCGACTGGGCGACGAACGGCTTGCAGGCGTAGATGTCGACGCTGAAGAACAGCCGGGGCTGGTCCCAGGCGTAGAAGTGGGCTCCCGAGGTCTCCCAGTGGATCCAGCCGGCCCACCCGTAGAGGGGGGACTGGTGGGTCACCGGTTCGGTGAGCTCGACCATGTCGATCGACTTCGACAGCTGCGAGAGGTAGGCGGAGATCGAGGCGGCGTCGATCGGCTCGCGGCACAGTCCCTCCACCACGAGGCGCTGACGATGGATCTCTGGGGCCAGGTCTCGCACAGCAGTCCTCCGAAGGGGTCGGCCCATGATCGTCAGGGGCAGGTCGCGTCAGTATGTCCGACCTGTCCACGTCTGAGCGGGTTGTTCACCCAGTTGCCACACCGGCCGGTCGACTGCTGTCACAGCGGTGTGACCGACAGCACACCGATCATGCCCTGCCGCGGCCCTCCGCACTAGGCTGATCGGGCACGAGTCGGCCCTCGGCCTCGTGCCTACGAGCTCGAGGAGGCCCTGGGTGACCACGCTGCTGCGCGGACGGGTGGTCACCCCGAGCGGGCTGATCCCGGACGGGGTCGTCGCGGTCGACGAGGGACGCGTCCGCTGGGTCGGGGAAGCCCTCGGTGCGCGAGGGGCGGGCCTGGGTGACCTGGTCCAGGACGTGCCCGCCACCGACGGCTACGTGCTGCCCGGCCTGGTCGACCTGCACTGCCACGGCGGGGGAGGGGCCTCCTTCCCGGACGCGAGGACGGCAGCCGAGGTGCAGGTCGCCATCGACGAGCACCGGCGCCACGGCACCACGACGGTGGTCGCCTCCTTGGTCACCGCGAGCCCCGAGGTCCTGCGCACCCGCGTCACCCTGCTGGCCGGGGTGGCCGAGGCGGGGGAGATCGGGGGCATCCACCTCGAGGGGCCGTTCCTGTCCACGCTGCGGTGCGGGGCGCAGGACCCCGGTCTCATCATCGCGCCGGATGCCGACCTGACCTCCGAGCTGCTCGCCCTCGCCCGCGGTCACCTCGTCACGATGACCCTGGCCCCCGAGCTCCCCGGCACCCAGGGGCCGGACGGCGTCGCCGCCCGGCTCGTCCGGGGCGGGGCCCTGCCCTCGTGGGGCCACACCGACGCCGGGCC
>NZ_JALPKN010000146.1 GCF_023630195.1 Actinotalea sp. C106
GAGCCCGACGCCCGCGGGCTCGCGGCCGTGCTGGCCGCAGGGAACCCCGCGCCGTGGTCCGGAGGGGTGCACGTGCCGTCGAGCAGCGGCCTCGCGCCCGCCTGGGTCGTCACGGCGTCCCCCGAGCTCTACCTGCGGCTCGAGGACGGGGTGGTGACCTCGGGCCCGATCAAGGGCACCGCACCCACCGCGGCAGGGCTCACCGACAAGGACCGCGCCGAGAACGTGATGATCGCGGACATGGTGCGCAACGACCTGCAACGGGTCTCGCACCCGGGCACGGTCGAGGTGACTTCCCTGCTGGCCCTCGAGCAGCACCCCGGCCTGGTCCACCTGGTCACCACGGTGCAGGGAGAGCTGCTCGACGGCCACGGCGACTGGCCTGCGCTCCTCGACGCGACGTACCCGCCGGCCTCGGTCTCGGGAGCGCCGAAGTCCGCCGCCCTCGGCGTGATCGCCGACCTCGAGCCGGTGGCCCGTGGCCCGTACTGCGGCGCGGTCGGGTGGATCGACGCGGACGAGGGGAGGGCAGAGCTCGCCGTGGGCATCCGCACCTTCTGGTGGACGTCCGAGTTCGGGGGGGTGCTCCGGTTCGGCACCGGGGCGGGCATCACCTGGGGGAGCGACCCCGCGGGCGAGTGGGCCGAGACCGAGCTCAAGGCCCGGCGCCTCGTGGATCTGGCGAGCCGCGGTGGTGCGCGGTCCGGGTGACGGGCAGGATCGGGAGGACGGCCCGCGCGTGGGTCGGCGAGGAGAGGTGGGGGTATGCAGGACGTGCTGGTGTGGGTGGACGGCCGGCTGCGCGGGACCGGGGACGAGGCGCTCAGCGCGGTCGATCACGGGATCACCGTGGGGGACGGGGTCTTCGAGACGTGCGGCGTGGTGAACGCCACACCCTTCGCGCTGACCCGGCACCTGGACCGGCTCGTCCGCTCGGCGCACGGGCTGGGGCTGTCGACCCCGGATCTCGACCTCGTCCGCACGGGCGTCGCGGAGGTCCTCGTCGCGGCCCCCGAAGCGACGAGGCTGCGCATCACCGTGACCGCGGGGCCCGGGCCCCTGGGCTCAGCCCGTGGCGACGGCCCGCAGACGGTCGTGGTCGCCGCCGGGCCCGGTGCTCGGCCGACCGCCGGGAAGGTCGCGCGCGTGCCCTGGACCAGGAACGAGCGCTCGGCGGTCGCGGGCCTCAAGACGACGTCCTACGCGGAGAACGTGGTCGCGCTGGCCGCTGCGGTCCGGGCCGGGGCGGACGAGGCGTTGCTCGCGAACACCGTGGGTGAGCTGTGCGAGGGCACGGGCAGCAACGTGTTCGTCGAGATCGGGGGCGAGGTGCTCACCCCTGCGCTCTCGAGCGGGTGCCTGGCCGGGATCACGCGCGCCCTGGTCCTGGAGTGGGGGAGGGAGGCCGGGCTGCCCGTGCGCGAGGCAGGGCCCGGAGAGCTGCCCTACGCCGTCATCGACGAGGTGGTGGCGGGCTCGGCGCACCTGGCCCTGTCCGGGTCGGTCCGTACCGCGGTGCCGGTGGTGGCCGTCGACGGCCACGAGGTGTCGCCCGGGCCCCTGTCCGAGCAGCTGTGCGCCGTGTACGCCGACCGCGCCGCGCAGGACCTCGACCCCTGAGAGCCAGGCGCCTCAGGCGTCCAGCAGGCTCACGATGAGCGCGGAGATCTCGTTCTCCATGCGGGCGCTCTCGTTGCCGAAGGGGACCACGGAGACGGTCGCGTTGAGGAACCTCACGAAGGACTCGGCCGGTCCGGCGAGCAGGGCGTCGCCCTCGACCCCGCTGAGCGCCACCAAGAGGTACGAGGGGTCCTCGTCCCGCCAGATCCGGACGTCGCCCGTGCCCGCCGGGGCCGAGGCGTCGGAGAGGAGGCCGTGGGCGATGAGCTCGCGGCCGATGAGCCAGGTCGAGGTCGAGTGCGCTCCGGTGAAGGCGATGCGCACGGTGTACGGGTCGCTCGCATCGAAGCTCAGCTCTGCACTGATCGGCAGGACGCTCGCGTCGGAGAGGACCAGATGCATGGGGACGACCTCGCAGGCGTCCCGAACGGGTCCGGTCATCATCACCCCTCTCTCCAATGTCGTCCGCGGTCCGGTGACAGCCTCCACATGGTGCTCGCTCGACCCCTCCGAGCGCCAGGTTTCGGCAAACGGCTGTGGATTCGGTAGCATCCTCACCACGTCGTGCGAGCGAGTCCTCTCGCCAGCACTACGGGCGATTGGCTCAGTGGTAGAGCGCCTCGTTCACACCGAGGAGGTCACTGGTTCGAACCCAGTATCGCCCACCTTGTGGGTGTTTGAAGATCCGCCGAACGGGGGTTCGGTGAGGTCTTGCCCCGTATGACTGATCATGACACCGCAGGTCAGTTCGCCTGACCCGGGACGTTAGACCCTTCGCACCCGCCCCCAGTGGCCGGCCGCAGGTCACCCGTCTGGAGCAGTCCCGGGTTCGTGACGTCTTGCACCTCGGACAGGCCGGGCGTCGGTAGCATCGGTGCGCCGCCCCAACCGAGGAGAACCACCTGTGTCCCAGATCACCCTGACCGTCGACGGCGTCGAGCGCAGCGTCGGTCGCGAGACCACCGGTGCCGCCCTGTTCGGCGAGCGCCGCGAGGTCGTCGTCGTGCGCGTCGACGGCGAGCTGTGGGACCTCGACCGGGAGCTCCCCGAGGGCGCGACGGTCGAGGCGGTGACCATCGACTCACCTGACGGCCTCGACGTCCTGCGTCACTCGGCCGCGCACGTGCTCGCCCAGGCCGTGCAGCAGGTCAACCCCGCGGCCCGGCTCGGCATCGGCCCGCCGATCACGGACGGCTTCTACTACGACTTCGACGTCGAGACCCCCTTCACCCCCGAGGACCTCAAGGCCCTCGAGAAGACCATGCAGCGCATCGTCAAGGAGGGGCAGACCTTCCGGCGTCGCGAGGTGTCCGAGGACGAGGCCCGCGCCGAGCTCGCGGCCGAGCCGTACAAGCTCGAGCTCATCGGGCTCAAGGGGACCGCCGAGGAGGCTGGCGAGGGTGCCTCGGTCGAGGTCGGGCTCGGCAGCCTGACCATCTACCAGAACCTGCGTCGCGACGGCACGGTGGCATGGCAGGACCTCTGCCGCGGACCGCACCTGCCGAGTACCCGCCTGATCGCCAACGGGTTCCAGCTCACCCGCTCGGCCGCCGCGTACTGGCGTGGCTCGGAGAAGAACCCCCAGCTGCAGCGCGTCTACGGCACGGCCTGGCCGACCAAGGACGAGCTGCGCGCCCACCTCGACAGGCTGGCCGAGGCCGAGCGCCGCGACCACCGACGTCTGGGGGCCGAGCTCGACCTGTTCTCCTTCCCGGACGAGCTCGGCTCGGGCCTGCCGGTCTTCCACCCCAAGGGCGGCACGATCCGTCGCGTCATGGAGGACTACTCGCGCCGCAAGCACGAGGAGGCGGGCTACTCCTTCGTCAACACCCCGCACATCACCAAGTCGCGGCTCTACGAGGTCTCCGGCCACCTCGACTGGTACGCCGACGGCATGTACCCCCCGATGCACATCGACGCCGAGGTCGACGACGACGGCGTGGTGCGCAAGCCTGGGCAGGACTACTACCTCAAGCCGATGAACTGCCCGATGCACAACCTGATCTTCGGGTCACGCGGACGCTCGTACCGCGAGCTGCCCCTGCGGCTCTTCGAGTTCGGCAGCGTCTACCGCTACGAGAAGTCCGGGGTCATCCACGGCCTGACCCGTGTGCGGGGCATGACCCAGGACGACGCACACATCTACTGCACCCGCGAGCAGATGAAGGACGAGCTGACCACGACGCTGCAGTTCGTGCTCGACCTTCTCAAGGACTACGGCCTGGACGACTTCTACCTCGAGCTCTCCACCCGCAACCCGGACAAGTCCGTCGGCAGCGAGGAGATCTGGGAGGAGGCCACGCGCACCCTCGCGGAGGTCGGTCAGGCCTCGGGGCTCGAGCTGGTCCCGGACCCGGGCGGCGCGGCCTTCTACGGTCCCAAGATCTCGGTCCAGGCCAAGGACGCGATCGGCCGCACCTGGCAGATGTCGACCATCCAGCTCGACTTCAACCTGCCCGAGCGCTTCGAGCTCGAGTACACGGCCTCGGACGGCTCGCGGCAGCGCCCGGTCATGATCCACCGGGCCCTGTTCGGCTCGATCGAGCGGTTCTTCGGGGTGCTCACCGAGCACTACGCGGGTGCCTTCCCCGCCTGGCTCGCGCCGGTCCAGGTGCTCGCGGTCCCTGTCGCGGAACCCTTCAACGACTACCTGAGCGACGTCGTCGGGCGCCTGCGTGCCCAGGGGATCCGCGCCGAGCTCGACCTCTCGGACGACAGGTTCGGCAAGAAGATCCGCACGGCCAGCACCCAGAAGGTGCCCTTCGTCCTCATCGCCGGCGGTGAGGACGTCGAGGCCGGCGCGGTCTCCTTCCGGTACCGCGACGGCCGTCAGGAGAACGGCGTCCCGGTCGACGAGGCGATCGCCCGCGTGGTGGCCGCGGTGGCCGACCGGGTGCAGGTCTGAACGTGGACGAGCACGACGGCGGCCTCGAGGACCCCGCGTCGCTGCCGGGCACCCCGGACGGCTTCGAGCGGTTGTGGACCCCGCACCGGATGGCCTACATCACCGGCCAGGACAAGCCTGCCGACGACGGTGCGGGGGAGTGCCCCTTCTGCCGTGCCCAGGACCGACCCGACGAGGACGGGCTGGTCGTGGCGCGCGGGGAGCGCGCCTTCGTCGTGCTCAACCTCTACCCGTACAACCCGGGCCACCTCATGGTGCTGCCGTACCGCCACGTCGCCGACTACACCGATCTGGACCTCGCCGAGACCCACGAGGTCGCGGCCCTGACCCGCACGGCGATGAGGGTGCTCCGCGCCATCTCCGCACCGCACGGCTTCAACATCGGGCTGAACCAGGGCCCGGTGGCCGGGGCGGGGATGGCCGCGCACCTGCACCAGCACGTGGTGCCCCGCTGGGGCGGGGACGCGAACTTCCTGCCGATCATCGGACGGACCAAGGCCCTGCCCGAGCTCCTCGGTGACACGTGGGCACGGCTCGCCACGGCCTGGCCCGAGGGCATGGCCGGCAGCCGCCCGGAGGAGACGTGCTGAGCCGGTTGCGCGGCGTCGTCGGGCGTGCCCTGGACCCGCTCGCCGCGGCCCTGCTGCGTGCGGGGCTGTCCCCCGACGTCGTGACCGTGGTGGGCACCCTGGGCGTCGTCCTCGCGGCGCTCGTGCTCTACCCGCAGGGTCACCTCCTGGCCGGCACCCTGGTGATCACGGTCTTCGTGCTGAGCGACCTGCTGGACGGGGCGATGGCTCGCCGGTCCGGACGGGCCGGGCCGTGGGGGGCCTTCCTCGACTCGACGCTGGACCGCTTCGGTGACGCGGCGATCTTCAGCGGGCTCGTGCTCTACTTCGGCGGACGGGGTGAGGACCCGCTGATCGCTGGTCTCGCGCTGGCCTGCCTGGTCCTCGGGTCGATCGTGCCCTACGCCCGGGCCCGTGCCGAGGGCCTCGGTCTGACCGCGAACGTCGGCATCGCCGAGCGCGCCGACCGGCTGGCGGCAGTCCTGGTCGCGACCGGGGTCGTCGGGCTCGGCGCTCCGACCGCGGTGCTCACGGTCGTCCTCGGCCTGCTCGCCGTCGCGAGCCTGGTGACGGTGGTGCAGCGGATGGCGACGGTCCGTCGCCAGATCATGCGGGCGGTGCCATGAGCGGGACGGGGCCGACGGGCCAGGGACGAACAGTGGTCGACGGGTTGCGCAGCAGGCTCGACCCGGCGCGGCTCCTGCTCGCCGGGTGGCACCTGGCCGGGCGCCTGCCCGAGGACCTCGTGCGCGGGGCGATGCAGGTGGCGGCCGACGTGACCTGGCTGCGCCGCACCGAGGGGGTGCGCCGGCTCGAGCGCAACCTGGCCCGTGCACGACCCGAGGCCGACGACGTCGAGCTGCGGCGGCTCAGCCGAGCCGGCATGCGGACGTATCTGAGGTACTACGGCGAGGCCTTCACGCTGGGGCGGCTCAGCCGCGAGCAGGTGTCCGCGCGGGTCCGCGCCGAGGGGGCAGAGGCCGTCCGTGCCGAGACCGAGGCCGGCCGGTCGGTCGTCCTGGCCCTGGCGCACCAGGGCAACTGGGACCTCGCCGGGGCGTGGGCCACGGTCCACCTCGCCCCGGTCACCACGGTGGCCGAGCGGCTCGAGCCCGCCGAGGTCTTCGAGGAGTTCGTGCGGCTCCGCGAGGGCATCGGCCTGACGATCATCCCGCTCGACGCGGGTCGTGAGGTCTTCCGGGACCTCGTCCGTGCGGTGCGCGCCGGGGGCACCCTCGTGCCGCTGCTCGCCGACCGCGATCTCACCTCACGAGGTGTGGAGGTCGAGCTCCTGGGGGAGGCCGCCCGGGTCGCCGCCGGTCCCGCGGCCCTGGCCGCGAGCACCGGCTCCGTGCTGGTCCCCACGACGATCCGCCACGAACGGCTGCGGGGCGCCCGACGCCGCGCGGCCGGGGCACGCTGGGGCATCGTCATCCGCTTCCACCCGCCGATCCCGCCCGAGGCGGGGGTCCCGCGCTCGGTCCAGGTCGAGCAGCTCACCGAGCAGTGGGTCGCAGCACTCTCGCGTGACATCGCCGAGGACCCGACGCACTGGCACATGCTCCAGAAGGTCTTCGTCGCCGACCTGGACCCGGACCGACTGGCGAGGCAGCGATGACCGAGCCGCTGCGCATCGGCCTCGTGTGCCCGTACTCCTTCGACGTGCCGGGCGGGGTCCAGTTCCACGTCAGAGATCTGGCCGAGGCCCTCCAGGAGCTCGGGCACACCGTCTCCGTCCTGGCCCCGGCCGACGACGACACCCCCATCCCCGACTACATGACCGCCGCAGGCCGTGCGGTGCCGGTGCGCTACAACGGGGCCGTCGCGCGGATGACCTTCGGTCCGTTGAGCGCGACGCGGGTCCGCCGGTGGCTCGCCGACGGCGACTTCGACATCCTCCACCTGCACGAGCCGGTCACACCGAGCCTCGGGATGCTCGCCCTGTGGATCGCCTCCGGGCCGATCGTCGCGACCTTCCACACCGCGCTCATCCGCTCGCGGCCCCTGCAGATGGCCTACCCGATCGTGCGCCAGAGCCTGGAGAAGATCTCGGCGCGGATCGCGGTCTCGGAGGACGCACGGCGCACCCTCGTCGAGCACATGGGCGGGGATGCGGTGGTGATCCCCAACGGGGTGTACGTCGACCAGTTCGCGCGGGCCGTGCCCGACGAGCGTTGGCGCGGGACCCCCGAGGCGCCGACCGTCGCCTTCCTCGGTCGCCTCGACGAGTCCCGCAAGGGCCTGCCCGTCCTGGTGGGTGCGGTGCGCGCGGTGCTCGCCGAGCACCCCGGGGCCCGGTTCCTCGTCGCCGGGCGGGGAGAGACCGGCGCGGCCGAGGCCCGTGAGGCCCTCGGCGAGGCCGCGAGCTCGGTCGAGTTCCTCGGCGGGATCAGCGACGAGGAGAAGGCCGCCCTGCTCCGGTCGGTCGACGTCTACGTGGGCCCTCAGACGGGCGGCGAGAGCTTCGGCATCGTCCTGGTGGAGGCCATGAGCGCGGGGGCGACCGTCGTCGCGAGCGACCTCGGCGCCTTCCGCCGGGTGCTCGACGAGGGGGAGGCCGGCGTCCTCTTCCGCACGGGCGACAGCGCCGACCTCGCCCGCACGATCAACACGGTGCTGGCCGACCCCGAGCTGCGGCGACGGATCTCCGAGCACGCCTCGGCCGTGGTGCGCCGCTACGACTGGTCCACCGTGACCCACCAGGTGCTGACCGTCTACGAGATGGCCCTCGCGGGGGCGTCGCCGCGCGAGCGTGTCCGCGAGGACCCGCGATCGCGCCGGGGCGCGGCCGCCCGGCTCGGCACCTGGG
>NZ_JALPKN010000147.1 GCF_023630195.1 Actinotalea sp. C106
GGCCTCCGACTTCGTGGGCCGAGGACCTCGCCGCCGCGTGCGGGGTCCAGGACGTCGCCCTGACCACCGACACCGCGCGGGCGTGGGTCGACGGCCTCGTGCGGACGGGGCGCGGGCGGTTCCGGCAGCCCAGACCCGCGTACGTCGTGGACTGCCTGCTCGACGTCGCCCGGGCCGAGGAGGTTCTCCGCCTGCCCGAGCCCGGGGTGCTGCGCCTGGCCTACGCCGAGCGCGACCCCGCCGGCCAGCTGGAGGTCGCGTGGGGGTGGGGCTTCAAGCCCGCCGCCACGGTGGCCCTGACCCTGCACACCCGCCAGACGTGCAGCCGCGAGCAGCTCGAGACCGAGGCCGTCGGCGGTGCGGCCGTGGTGCACGTGCTGGGCGAGGTGCTCGCCAGTCTCGCGCAGGTGCGGCCAGGACCGGTGGACGAGCTGCGCTGCTGGTGACGGCCCGCCCGCACTGACGCCTCAGCCCACGTCGCGGCGCCGGAACACGAGGGTCGCGAGCAGCAGGACCACCACGGTCCCGACTCCGAGGTAGATCGACGCTGCCCCCATGCTCAGGGTGCGTTCGATGCCCTCGCAGAGCACGCCGTCGGCGCTGTCCCGGCACTCGTTGATCCAGTAGGACGTCCCGCCCTGCACCCAGGCGATCAGGTTCATGCTCAGCAGGTACGGCTGCAGCCCGGGCGCGGTGCCCCGGAGGATCTGCTCGACGACGACCGACCACACGAAGACCAGCCCGAGGGCCACGGCTGTGTGCCGCAGGAGCACCCCGAGGGCTGAGCCGACGGCGGCCGTCACGGCGCCCAGGGCGATGGTCCGCAGCGCGATCCACACGACCTCGGTCCAGAGCCCGACCGAGATGGTGCCGGTGGTGCCGTGGAAGGCGTAGACCCCGTAGAGGCCGCCGACGACGAGGGCCATGATCAGCGCGGTGAGGGGGACCGCGACCAGGGCGCTGGCGGTGATCTTGGAGAGCACCACCCGGGTGCGTCGGGGCACGAAGGTCAACCAGGTGCTCATGGTGCCGGTGCTCAGCTCGGCGGCCGTCACCGTCACCCCGATGATCAGCATGAGCATCACCGGGAGGAAGGCCATGGTCGTGAGGTTCGACGTGAAGACCTCCTCCAGCGGCGGGGAGTAGGGCAGGAACCACTCGAGCTGCGGGGCCATCTGGTCGCAGCCGTAGTCCACATCCTCGCCCTCGAGCTCGCTGTCCACCTCCTCGGACTCGAGGCAGTCGGTGACCATCTGCTCGCCGTTCTGCTCCCAGTACTCGAGCTCCTGCTCGTACATGGTCTGCGCCTCGGCGAGCTGGGCCTCGGTGGGAGGCTGCGCCGAGAACCAGGCCCCGACCACGATCAGCACCGTGGCCGCGAGGCCGCCGAGCAGCACGAGCACGATGAGTCGTCGCGCCGCGAGCCGACGCAGCTCGACACCCAGCAGCCTCATCGCGCACCTCCCTCGGTGCCGAGACTCGGACTCCTCGGTTCGCCCCCCGGGCTCGTCCCGCTGTCGTCGGCCCCGAGCGTGGTACTGCCGGTGAGCTCGAGGAACACCGACTCCAGGCCCACGCGCACGGGGGCGAGCTCGTTGACCCACAGGCCGTTGGTGCCGAGCAGCCAGGAGATGCGGGCGGGGTCCCGCTCACCGTCGACCATGAGGTGCTGGCCCTCGACGCGCACCAGCAGGCCCGCGGTCTCGAGCACCTGGCGGGCGCGCTCCGGCTCCGCGACGCCGACGCGGACCGCGGCGGTGCGGTCGCCGATGACGTCGGCGACGGGCCCGGTCGCGAGCAGCCGGCCCCGGCCGATGATCGACACGGTGTCGGCGACCTGCTCGACCTCGGCGAGGATGTGGCTGCTGACCAGCACGGTGCGGCCCTCGTCGGCGAGGCGGCGCATCGTGCCGCGGATCTCGTGGATGCCGGCGGGGTCGAGGCCGTTGGTGGGTTCGTCGAAGATCAGCAGGTCGGGCTGCTTGAGCAGGGTCGCGGCGATCGCGAGCCGCTGCTTCATGCCCAGGGAGTAGCCGCGGTACCGGTCGGCCCCGCGCTCGCGGAGGCCGGTGGCCTCGAGCACCTCGTCGACCCGGCCGCGCGGGGCGTCGATGGCCCGGGCCAGGAGGTCGAGGTTGGTGCGGCCGGTGAAGGACGGGAAGAACTTGGGCGACTCGACGATCGCCCCGACCCGCCCGACCACCTCGGGCAGCTGCTCGGGCACGTGCTGGCCGAAGATGCGCATGCGCCCCGAGTCGGCGCGCACCAGGCCCAGCAGCATCCGGATCGTCGTCGTCTTGCCCGAGCCGTTGGGCCCCAGGAACCCGTGCACCCCGCCGACGGGGACCCGCAGGTCGAGGCTGTCGACCGCGACGTGCCGGCCGCGCGCTCCCCGGTAGGTCTTGCGCAGCTCGCGCGTGACGATGGCGTAGTCGGTCTGACCCACGAGGTCCCCCTTGATGTGCCGCGGCTCGTGGGGCGTCGTCGTCGGGCCTGGAGCGCGTGCTGGCGTGCGGTCAGTGTGGCGGATCGGGACCGGTCTGCGCGAGGCCCTTCAAGTTCGGCTCCCGCTGGCCGATGACTACGGCAGGGCCGATGCCGCGGTCCGGTGAGGGGTAGGCATGTCAACCGGGTTCGACGTCGAGGACGGGCACCTCCTCACGGGTGCGATCGACGCTCTCAAGCAGCACGGCTGGACCGCCCTGCACGACCTGCAGTGGCCCGGTCAGCCCCTCGCGATCATCGACCACGTGGTCCTCGGGCCGGGCGGGGTGGTCGTCGTCGAGCACAAGCGGTGGACCGGTCTGGTGACCGCGCAGGACGGCGACCTGCTGCAGGACGGGCAGTCCCGGCACTCCGCCGTCGAGCGAGCCGCGCAGGCCGCTGCCGCGCTCACCGCGCCCCTGTCCCCCAAGCACCGCTCGGCCGTGTCCGCGGTGATCTGCCTCGACGGGCAGGACCTCTCGCCGACCGCCGTCGGGCTGGGCGTGACGACCGTCGGCGACGCCCAGCTGCCCGGTCACCTCGCCGGGCTGGCGCCCGTGCTGAGCCCTTTCGACGTCGTGGACATCGCGCGGCACTTCATGCGGTCGCTCATCGCGACCCGCACCTCGGTGCAGGCGACCACGGCGGACTTCGTCATCCCCGACAGCTGGCCGGCGCAGGCCCCGCGTCAGCGTCGACGCCGCGGGATCCTGGGGTTCGGGGCCTGACGACGCACTGGCCGACCGCCGCGCTCCCCCACCGCTCCTCGACGGACGACGTGGCCGCGGGGAGCTCCTCGGCGGGGACGGGTCGAGCCAGCAGGTAGCCCTGGGCGGCGTCCATGCCCAGCTCACGGATCTGCACCAGCTGGGCCTCGCGCTCGACCCCCTCGGCGACGACCGCGAGACCGAGGGCGTGCGCGGCGTTGACCACCCCTGCCAGGAGATGGCGCTCGGCGACGTCGGTGTCGACGCGGGACACGATGCTGCGGTCCACCTTGAGGGTGCTGATCGGGAGCTCGCGCAGCATGGACAGGGACGAGTAGCCGGTGCCGAAGTCGTCCAGGTGGATGTGCACGCCGGCGGTCTCGAGGGCGAGGGATGCGCCGCTCAGCAACGGGGTGGATCAGGGTCAGATGGTGACCCTGATCCACCCCAACCCACGCAGCCCGGGTCACCCGTCGGGTCCGGTCTAGGCTCTGCCGCATGGCGGAGCGACGTGATGCCCTGCGCAACCGTGCTCAGCTCGTCGCCGCGGCAGCCGACGTCTTCCGCGAGCAGGGGGTCGGCGCCCCGCTCGATGCCGTCGCACGGCGGGCCCAGGTGGGGCGCGCGACGCTGTACCGGCACTTCCCCGACCGGGGTGCGCTGCTCGCGGCAGTTCTCGAGGACCGGGTCGCCACGCTCGAGGACTTCGCGGCCGAGCACGAGGGCGAGGACCTCCTCGAGCGGCTGATGGTCGAGATGTGCTGGTACCAGGCGGACGTCCCGGGCCTCGTCGCGGCAGTCAACGAGTCCGCGGTGGAGAACGAGCGCCTGGCCGCCGTGACGTCACGCACCCTCGCCCTGCTGCGTGACGCCCACGGTGTCGCGCTCCGCAGGGGTGCCCTGCGGCCCGACGTCACCGTCGACGACGTCCTGCTCACGACGGCGATGCTCGCGGGGGTGGTGAGCGCGCGGGAGATGCCCGGCGGGGGCGTCGAGCGCGCCCTCGTCCTGCTCCTCCGCGGCCTGCGCACCGAGGAGCACGCCGCAGCACCCGTGCCGGCCGCTCAGCTGCGGGTCCGCTCCACCTCGAACCCCAAGGTCCTACCCGAGCCGGCCCCGGATGCGGTTGAGTAGGGCCAGAAGCGGACAACGGGTGTCCGTTTCATGCGAGCCCGAGGAGACGTCATGGCTGACTCATGGGACCACACCGTCGACGTGGTGATCGGTGGATCCGGGGCGGCAGCCCTGGCCACGGCCGTGACCGCGGCGGACGCAGGACTGTCGGTCCTGATGCTCGAGAGCAGCACCACGTGGGGCGGCAACACCGCCCTCTCGGGCGGCGGCACCTGGCTGCCGAACAACCCCCTCATGCAGCGCGACCGTGCGGGTGACTCCCGCGAGGAGGCCCTCACCTACCTCGAGGAGACCGTCGGTGACGCCGGCCCCGCGACCTCCCGCGAGCGCAAGGAGGCCTTCGTCGATGGTGTCGAGGGCTTCGTCACGACCGCCGAGCGGCTGGGCATCCGCTTCGCCCGCGCGGCCGAGTACCCCGACTACTACCCCGAGAAGCCCGGCGGGAAGATCGGTCGCGCCATCGAGCCGGTGCCCTTCGACCGTCGGAGGATCGGCGAGTGGTGGGCGACCTCGCGAGGGCGGGACGGCGTCCCGATCCCGGTCAAGACCGACGACTTCTGGCTCCTGCAGCGCGCATGGTCGACCCCGGACGGGTTCGTCCGTGGCGCCCAGGTGGTGCTGCGCACCCTCGGCAGCCTGGCGCGCGGGAAGAAGGAGGTGGGGATGGGGGCCGCGTTCGTGACCGCGTTCCTCGACGTCGTGCTGCGGCAGGGCAGCCACCTCTGGCTCGAGTCCCCCGTCCAGGAGCTGATCGTCTCCGGCGGGCGGGTGGTCGGCGTGACCACCACCAAGGACGGGCGGGAGGTCCGCGTCCAGGCGCGCCACGGCGTCGTCCTCGGGGCTGGCGGGTTCGAGCAGAACGAGGAGTGGCGCCAGAAGCACCACGGCGTGGACGGCTCGAACTCCTCCGGGGCGGAGAGCAACGTGGGCTCGGCGATCGCGGCCGCCCAGGCCGTCGGCGCTGCGGTGGATCTCATGGACGACGCGTGGTGGGGCGGCTCGGTGCCGCGCGCGATGAACGGCAAGGCCTCCTTCCTGGTCAGTGAGCGGTCGATGCCGCACTCGATCATCGTGGACGCGGGCGGCGAGCGGTTCGCCAACGAGTCGGAGTCGTACGTGGACCTCGGGCACCACATGCTCGAGCGCCGTGAGCAGGTGCCAGGCAGGTTCTGGATGATCACCGACGTGCGTCACGCCCGGAAGTACCTGCGGGCCTACGCGATGGACCCTCGGGCGCTCAAGCGGATGACCGCCGAGGGCATCATGCACAAGACCCCGACCCTGACCGAGCTCGCCGACCGGATCGGGGTGGACACCGCCCGTCTCAAGGCGACCATCGAGCGGTTCAACGGCTTCGCCCGCACCGGGATGGACCCCGACTTCCAGCGCGGCCACTCGGCCTACGACCGCTACTACGGCGACCCCCTCTCGCGGCCCAGCCCCAACCTCGGCACGATCGAGCGGGGTCCGTTCACCGCGATCGAGATCGTCCCCGGCGACCTGGGCACCAAGGGTGGCATCCTGACCGACGTCGACGGTCGCGCCCTCCGCGAGGACGGCTCGGTCATCGAGGGCCTGTACGCGGCCGGCAACTGCTCGGCCTCCGTCATGGGCCGCACCTACCCGGGGCCGGGCTCCACGATCGGTCCGGCCGCGGTCTTCGGCTACCGCGCCGCGCAGCACATCGCCAGGTCCGCTCGCTGAGGCCACGCGGCGACGTCGTCGGCCGGAGGGTCGGCGACGTCGCGCGCGCAAGGCTTACGCTGCTGGTCACACATTCTCGGTGAGGCACAGCAGGCATCACGTGGGGAGCGGCCATGGCACGACGACGCGCAGCCACGGCCCTCGGCGTCGGGCTCATGCTCACCATCGCGGGCTGCGCCGGCCTGGACCCCGCCGCCCCGGACGACCCGCCGCAGACCCTCGACGCAGTCCCCGCGGACCAGCTCGGCGGCGTCGAGCCCTGCACCGGCCTCACCTCCCTGACCGCGGACCCGGACCTCTACGCCGACGAGCCCCGCTACGGCAACGCCACCGAGCTGGTCGAGGAGGTCCGCACCTGGGCCGCTGAGCAGGACGGCTACGTCGAGCTCTGGCTGGACCGCGAGCGCCACGGCTGGGTGCACGTCGGCGTCGAGGAGGGCGTGGCCGACGTCGGGTCGCTGCAGGCCGAGGTCGCCGACCGCTTCCCGGGCGAGGGGGTCGTCGTCGTCCCCGTGCCGTACACCCTCGACGAGCTCACGACGGTGGCCGACGACGTGATGGCCGCCCTCGAGGACGGCGGCGTGGAGTGGGCAGGCATGGCGCCGAGCCCGCACCTCGGCGTCGTGGTCCTGGACGGCGTGGTCGACTCCCCGGAGGCCCGTGAGGCGCTGGCACCCTTCGTCGACCAGCCGGTGTGCGCGGACGTCGTCCCCGCGGAGGACGTGGTGCCCGACGGCGAGCAGCCCACCGAGGGCGAGGGGTGGCGCCTGCTGGGGCACGAGGAGGGGGTCGGGGAGCCGTACCGCACCGAGGTCGCGACCACCGAGGAGCAGCTCGTGGCCCTGTGGGGCGAGTCCGGGCTGACTCCCCCGGCGCCGCCCGTCGAGTGGGAGCGGGAGGTCGTGGTGTGGTTCGGCGCCGTGTGGGGCAGTGGCTGCCCCGTCCGGCTGGACGGCATCGTGACGTCAGGCAGCACCCTGCACGGGGAGATCGTCACGCCGGGCGCCCCCGGGGCCTGCAACGCGGACGCCAACCCGCACTCCTTCGTCGTCGCCGTCGAGCGCTCGGCCCTGCCCGCGGGGCCCTTCGAGGTCCAGCTCGGCGCGCAGGACCCGCCCGAGGGCGCCCCCGAGGAACGGACCATGGTCGACGTCGACCTGACCGAGCCCGGGGCGACCGCCACCGACGAGCAGATCCACACCGACCCCGAGGCCGGCCCGCAGCTCGGCGCCCTCATCGAGGACGAGCACCCGCAGCTGCCGGAGAACGGCGACCGCTACGTGTGGCGCGACCGCGCGGAGTGCGAGGGCGTGGTGATCGGCCCGGTCGACGGCACGCTGTGGCGGCTGGCCGACGGTGAGGCCGAGTGGACCGAGGCCGACGGGCAGGAGCTCACCGTGCACCCGATCGACACCGAGACCCTGGTGCTGTCGAGCGCGTCGATGGACTACCTGTTCGTCCGGGCGACGGACGGGGTCTGCGAGGGCTGAGGCCCGCACCGCGCACGGGCTGCTCACCGAGCCTTCCGCTCTCGTCCGGCCGGCCGGTCAGCGGTCGCCTCCGCCAAAAGGTTGCACACCGAGGTTCATCCTTCGGCCCCAAGACCGGGGCCCACCGCGCTGACCAGCATGGACGCAGGCCGTGAGTCCCCGCCCGGAACCCCTCCGGGCACTCGCGGCGACGGAGGTCTCCATGCTCACCCCGCTGTCCGCGACGCCCGCAGCGCCGCCCCGTCGGCGCACCTCACGCCGCACGGCGCTCGCGACCCTTGGCGTGGTCGTCCTCACCGCGCTCGGCGCGTGCGGGGCGGCCGAGCCGTCACCGAGCG
>NZ_JALPKN010000148.1 GCF_023630195.1 Actinotalea sp. C106
TCCCCGCCGCCGACCCCGCCCGGGCCGGCGGCCGGCCAGGCCGAGGGGACACGGTCCGGGGAGGCCTCGAGCACCTCGACGGCCTCACCGCGCCAGAAGCGCGCCTCGCTCGACGCCTCGGCCAGACGCACGACGACCCGCTCCCCGGGGAGGGCGTGGCGCACGAAGACCACGCGGCCCTCGTGCCGCGCGACGCAGTGCCCGCCGTGGGCCACCGGCCCGACGTCGAGGGTGACCAGGACGTCCGCGCTCATCCCTGACCGCCGTCCTGCACGCTGCCGGGCTCGACCGGACCGCCCGGGGGCGGGGTCGAGGAGACCCCGTCGACGGCGACCGAGGAGCTCAGCTGCCACGGCACCGACGCGACGACCACACCCGGGCTGAAGAGCAGGCGCCCCTTGAGCCGCGTCGCGCTCTGGTTGTGCAGCAGCTGCTCCCACCAGTGCCCGACGACGTACTCGGGCAGGTAGACCACGACGAGGTCCCGCGGGCTGGCCCGACGGATCGACTTCACGTACCCCAGCACCGGACGCGTGACGTCTCGGTACGGCGAGTCGAGGACCTTGAGGGACAGCGGGAGGTCCAGGGCCTCCCACTGCTCACGCAGCTCGGCGAGCTCGGCCGGGTCGACCCCCACCGTGACCGCCTCGATCACCGAGGGTCGGGTGGCCCGGGCGTAGGCGATCGCCCGCATCGCCGGCTTGTGCAGCCGCGAGACGAGCACGATCGCATGCACCCTGCTCGGCAGGGCGCGCGCCGCCGCCGGGTCCTCACCGAGGGCGAGCTCCTCGCGCACCGCCTCGTAGTGCCGACGGATGCCCTGCATGAGCAGGAAGAGGACCCCGATCGCCAGCACGGTGACCCACGCGCCCCGGGTGAACTTGGTCACGAAGACCACCAGCAGCACCGTCGCCGTCAGGACGAACCCGGCGCCGTTGATGATCCGGGACCGCAGCATGCTGGTCCGCGTCGCGGGGTCGGGCTCGGTCCGCAGCAGCCTGTTCCAGTGCCGCACCATGCCGAGCTGGCCGAGGGTGAACGAGATGAAGACGCCCACGATGTAGAGGTGGATCAGCCGGGTGACCTCGGCGTCGAAGGCGATCACCAGCACGATCGCGCCGGCGGCGAGGGAGATGATCCCGTTGGAGAACGCGAGCCGGTCCCCACGGGTGTGCAGCTGACGCGGCAGGTGACCGTCGCGGGCCAGCACCGAGCCGAGGTGGGGGAACCCGTTGAAGGCCGTGTTCGCCGCGAGCACCAGGATGAAGCCGGTCACCACGGTCACGACGTAGAAGGCCGGGGAGAACCCCGAGAAGACGACCTCGGCGAGCTGGCCGAGCACCGGGTCCTGGACGTGCTCCTCCCCGACCGGCTGACCGTCCCGCAGCAGCTGGGTCGACGGGTCCTCGACGTAGTGGATCCCCGCGGCGGTCGCGAGCACCAGGATCGACATGATGAAGGTCGCGGAGAGCCCGCCGAGCAGCAGCAGGGTGGTCGCGGCGTTGCGGCTCTTGGGCCGCCGGAAGGCCGGCACGCCGTTGCTGATCGCCTCGACGCCGGTCAGGGCGGCGCACCCCGAGGCGAAAGCACGCAGCACGAGCAGCGCCCCGGCCAGCCCGACCAGCCCCTGCTCGAAGGCCGCCGCGGGGACGACCTCGAGGTCCGCGCTCGCGGCCTCGGGCAGCGTGCCCGTCGCGTACCGGGCGAAGCCGACCAGAGCGGTCAGCCCGAGGGCGAACATGAAGAGGTAGACGGGCAGGGCGAAGGCCCGGCCCGAGTCCCGCACGCCGCGCAGGTTGACCACCGCGAGCAGGACGATGAGGGTCACCGCGACGAGGGTCTCCCGGTCGCGGAGCGCCGGGACCACCGCCGCGGCGTACTGGGCCCCTGCCGAGATCGACACCGCGACCGTGAGCACGTAGTCCACGAGCAGCGCGCCGGCCACGGTCACGCCGGCCCGCGGACCGAGGTTGACGGTCGCGACCTCGTAGTCCCCGCCCCCGGAGGGGTAGGCGCGGACGTTCTGCCGGTAGGCCGCGACCACCACGAGCAGGACGACGACGACCGCGAGCCCGACCCACGGCGAGATCACCACAGCGGTGATCCCCGCGAGGGACAGGGTCAGCAGGATCTCGTCAGGCGCGTACGCGACCGAGGAGAGCGCGTCCGAGGCGAAGGCCGGCAGGGCCAGCCGCTTGGGCAGCAGGGTGCGACCCAGGCGCTCGGAGCGCATCGGTCGGCCCAGGAGAAGACGCTTGGCGGCGTCGGCGACATCGGACACGAGAAGCCATGCTAGGGCCGACACCGACCCTCCGGACGGTATAGCGTCATCGACCGTGCACTTCATCATCATGGGATGCGGCCGGGTGGGCGCGACCCTCGCCCAGTCCCTCGAGGGTCGCGGCCACTCCGTCGCGGTGATCGACCAGAACGCGGACGCCTTCCGCCGCCTCGAGGCCGGGTTCACCGGCAAGCGGGTGACGGGACTCGGCTTCGACCGCGGGACGCTGGTCCAGGCCGGGGTCGAGGACGCCTACGCCTTCGCCGCGGTCTCCGACGGGGACAACTCCAACATCCTCGCGGCACGGGTCGTGCGCGAGACCTACGGGGTGACCAACGTCGTCGCCCGGATCTACGACCCGCACCGGGCCGAGATCTACCAGCGCCTGGGCATCCCCACGGTCGCGACCGTCCGGTGGACCTCCGACCAGGTCCTCAGACGGATGCTCCCGATGGGGGCCACCGACGAGTACCGCGACGCCTCAGGCCAGATCCTCATGGCGCAGATGGACGTGCACCCGGGCTGGGTCGGACGCGCCCTGAGCGACATCGAGCGGGCCACCGGGGCCCGGGTGGCCTACCTGACACGCTACGGCGACGGCGTCCTGCCCGGTCCCGGGGCCGTGCTCCAGGAGAACGACCTGCTGCACGTGCTGGTCACGGCTGCCGACCTGCCGCGCGTCGAGCGCGTCCTGACCCACCTGCCGACGGGAGTCGAGTGATGCGCGTCGTCATCGCGGGGGCCGGTTCGGTCGGCCGCTCGATCGCGAACGAGCTGTTGACCGCGGACCACGAGGTCACGCTGATCGACAAGCAGCCCTCAGCCATGCGCGTGGCCTCGGTGGCCGAGGCCGAGTGGCTGCTGGCCGACGCGTGCGAGCTCGCGACGCTCACGGCCGCCAAGACCGACGAGTGCGACGTCATCGTCGCGGCCACCGGGGACGACAAGGTCAACCTCGTGGTCTCGCTGCTCGCGAAGACCGAGTACGGCGTCCCGCGCACCGTGGCCCGCGTCAACAACCCCAAGAACGAGTGGATGTTCGACGAGGCCTGGGGCGTCGACGTCGCGGTCTCGACCCCGCGGATCATGACCGCGATGGTCGAGGAGGCCGTCGCCGTCGGGGATCTCGTGCGGATCTTCACCTTCCACCAGTCCGGGGCGGACATCCTCGAGCTCACCCTGCCCGAGGACTCGCCGCTGGTCGGGACCAGGGTCGGTCAGGTCGTCTGGCCCCCCGACACCGTCCTCGCGGCGATCGTCCGCGGCCCGCGGCCCATCGCCCCGAGCGCCGACGACACCCTCGAGGCCGGGGACGAGCTGCTCATCGTGGCGGGCTCGGAGGCTGACCGGGACGCCCTGCACGACCTCCTGGTGCGGCCACCAGCAGCCACGTGATCCACAGCCCCAGGGCGAAGAGCGGCACGCCCATCGCGAGCCGCGCGGTGCCCAGCCAGCCCACGGCCGACTCCCCCTGCAGGTAGAGCGGGACCTGGACCGCCAGGCGCGCGCCGAAGAGCCCCACCCAGAGCCAGGTGGCGACGGTGTAGCGACGCCGCAGCGCTCGGCGAGCGGGATCGGTGCGCCAGCTCTGGTCCTCGCCGCGCAGCAGGCTGACGATCACGCCGACGGCCGGCCACCCCACCACGGCAGACACCATGGCACCCAGGCCCCAGGCGATGTTGACCCACAGACCCCAGACGAAGTAGTCCGAGGCGTCACCGGTCCGCCATGCCCACACGACCCCGATGGCCACGCCGAGCAGACCCGAGAAGGCCTGCGTCACCGGGGTGCGCTGCGCCAGGCGGACCAGGACCGCGATCACCGCGAGCGACGCCGAGGCGATCAGCGCGGGCACGAGGTCGCGGGTCGCGAGGTAGACCACGACGAACAGCAGCCCGGGGGCACCGGACTCGACGATCCCCCGCACGCCGCCGACGGCCTGGGCGAAGGAGAACTCCTCCCCGGCGAGCACCCCGACCCCCCGACGTGGCTCCTCGGGCCGACCTGGGCCGGCCAGCGGCTCGGACCCGTGCGCGTCCTGCGGGATCCCGGTCATGAGGGCCTCACTCCGCCGCTCGCGCGCTGAGCTCGTAGCGCGGGTTGAACATGGTGCGCTCCCCCTCCTGGAGGCAGACGAAACCCTCGAGCCGGGCCCGGCGGCCGGGCTCGATGCCTGCGATCCGCCGCTGACCGAGCCACACGACGCGCAGCGAGCCGCTCCCGTCGTACAGCTCGGCCTCGAGGGCGGGGACGTTCTGCCGGGCCCGCAGGGTGACGCTGCGCAGCACCCCGGAGACCTGCGCCCGCTGCCGGTCGCCGAGCTGTGCCACCTCGGTGCATCCGACCCGTCGGCTCTCTCGCCGCTCGTCGGAGGCCTCGAGCTCGGCCCGTGAGGTGATCAGACCTCGCAGCCCCGTCCGCTCCTGCGCGCGAGGCCGGGTCGTGCGCTCCTGTGCCACTAGTGGATCTCCGTGATCTCAGGCCCCCGGGTGAGGGGGTCGGGGGCCGCCGCCGCGGCGGGCACCGCTCGCGAGCCGGGGACCGTCAGGGCGAGCAGCTCGCGCGGGGCCCGAGGCTCGCCACCGCGCACCACGACCGTGTCCGCGAAGACCTCCTCGAGGGCCACGGCCTCGCTCGGCTCGATCGCGGCACGCCCGGTCAGCACGCCGCGCAAGAACCACCGCGGGCCGTCATGGCCGATGAAGCGGGCCGGACGGTGCCCCGTGCGCCCCTCCGCGGTACGGACCGGCAGACGGGCGAGCAGCTCGCGACCGAAAGGGCCGGGCAGGTCGTCGACCGACCCGCCCTGCTTGGTCACCGACGCGGCGATCTCCGACCTGATCTCGTCCCAGATCCCGGCGGTGCGCGGGGCGGCGAAGACCTGCAGCTGGAGGGCTGAGCCCTCCAGGCTGACGGCGGCCGCGGTGACGATCTTCGAGGACTTCTCGACCTCCATGCGCAGCTGCATGCCGTCCCGCCCCGGGACCCAGAGCGCACCGAGGTCGACACGGCGTCCGCGCTCGGCGACCTCGTCCCGGTCCCACGGCCCACGATCGCGGTCGGTCAGGGGCTCGGCCGCGTCCGGCGACACCTCGTCGACGGTCGATCCGGCCTCGACCTCCGGGTCGCCCCGCTTGCCTCGACGGAACACGCTCACGCCACCTGCCTCCTGATCGGGATCCTGCCTTGCACGATAGACGGCGCCACCGCGCCGGTCCTAGACGCCTGCCGCGCCCCAGCCGCCGCTCGACCCGAAGCCGCCCTCACCGCGGTGGGAGCCGGGGAGCCGCTCGGCCCGCACGAACCGCGCACGCTCGACGCGCTGCACGACCAGCTGGGCGATGCGGTCCCCGCGCCGCAGCTCGACCGCCTCGGAGCGGTCGGTGTTGAGGAGCGTGACGCGGATCTCGCCGCGGTAGCCCGCGTCGACCGTCCCGGGGGCGTTGACCACGGTCAGCCCGTGACGCATCGCCAGACCCGACCGCGGGTGGACGAAGGCCGCGTAGCCGTCCGGGAGGGCGATGCTGACCCCGGTCGGGACGGTCGCGCGTCCGCCGGGCGAGAGCGTCACGTCCTCGCGGGCGACCAGGTCGGCCCCGGCGTCACCGGGGTGGGCGTAGGTCGGTGGGGGGAGCTCGTCGTCCAGCATCAGCAGGAGGACCTCGACCGCTCCGGCGGGGCCCGAGGCCCGGTCGGCGCTCACGTTGTGCTGCGTCACGCGGCCGACTCTAGTGCTCGCAGCGCCGGCACCGGCACGGGTGGGATGCTGGTGGGATGACCGCCAGAGCCTCGCACCCCCCGCCCGCCCACACCGAGCGCCTGTGGCCTGGGCTGCTGGGGTGGGCGGCGGTCGCAGGCTTCGCACTGCTCGTGCTCATCGCGCTGCTGCCCGTCCAGCCGCTCGTCGCGGTGGCCGTGGGTGTCCTCGCCCTCGTGGTCCTGACGGTGGCCGCCGTGCGCACCAGCCCGCGGGTCGTGCTCCGGGACGGTGAGCTGCGTGCCGGGCCGGCGCGGATCCCGGTGACCGACCTGGGCGTGGCCCGGGTCCTCGACAAGGCCCAGGTGCGCGATGCGATGGGTCCGGGGTCGGACGCACGGACGTACGTCTGCCTGCGCGCCTGGATCCCCACGGCGGTGCATGTCGAGGTGGTCGACCCGCGGGACCCGACGCCGGGCTGGCTCGTCTCGAGCCGACGCCCGGACGAGCTCGCAGCGGCGATCACCCGGGCGCAGGGTGAGGAGAAGGATCAGGCCGCGCACTCCGAGCAGATGGGCTGACCGTTCTTCTCCCCCGCGAGCTGGCTGCGGTGGTGCACCAGGAAGCAGCTCGCGCAGGTGAACTCGTCAGCCTGGCGCGGCAGCACCCGGACGGAGAGCTCCTCGCCCGAGAGGTCGGCCCCGGGGAGCTCGAAGCCCTCAGCGGCCTCGGTCTCGTCCTCGTCGACCACCCCGGAGTTCTTGTCCGCCCGGCGCGCCTGGAGCTCCTGCAGCGAGTCTTCGCTGAGGTCCTCCTCGGTCTTGCGCGGGGCGTCGTAGTCGGTTGCCATCAGGCGCTTCACACTCCGTGTCGTCCAGGGTCGGCAAGCGGCGCAAGGCAGGATCCCGACGCCGGTACGTACTCAATGCACGACGCCCCACGGTTGTTCCCGCAGGCGTCAGGCGTGGGGATTGTGCCCCATCCCGGCGCTGAGCGCTAACTGCCGTCCGCCTCGGGGCCCTGGGGCCCCGTCACCACGTCCCGGTCGGCGTCGAGCCGCTCGAGCAGCGCGACCAGGCGGGCGACGGTGCCCGCGGGTCCCGAGACCGTCATGGCCTCCCCGGCGCGTGCCCCGCGCAACCCGGTGACCACCGCTCCGGCCTCCTGCGCCACGAGCGCCCCCGCCGCCAGGTCCCAGGGCTGCAGGCCGCGTTCGTAGTGGGCGTCCAGGGAGCCGTCGGCCACCGAGCAGAGGTCCATCGCGGCAGACCCGATCCGGCGCAGGTCCCGGACCTGAGGCAGCAGCTCGGCCACCACGCGGGCCTGCTCACGCCGACGTGCCGCGACGTACCCGAACCCGGTGCCCACGAGGCTCTCGACCAGGGGACGCTCGGGGTTGACGGACAGCCTGCGGCCGTCGCGGTAGGCCCCCTGCCCGCGACCCGCCACCCAGGTGCGGCCGTCGGCGACCGCGTGGACGCAGCCGGCGACCGCGGTCCACCGTCCCGGCTCGGGCGGCCCGACGACCGCCGCCACCGAGACCGCGTAGGCGGGGATGCCGTACAGGTAGTTGACCGTCCCGTCGATGGGGTCCAGGACCCAGGTCACGCCGCTGGAGCCCGCCACGTGGCCCTCCTCCTCCCCCAGGACGCCGTCCTGGGGGCGTTCGGCCGCGAGGACTTGCCGCAGCAGGGCTTCGGAGGCGTAGTCCATCGCGGTCACGACGTCGATCGCGCTCGACTTGGTCGCGGCCACGTCGACCTGATCAGGCCGCCCCTCGCGCACGAGCGCGCCGGCCTCGCGGGCGAGCCGCTCGGCCAGGGCGACCAGCTCGGCCACGGTGCCTGCGTCGGGCAGCCCTCCCGCCGCCGGAC
>NZ_JALPKN010000149.1 GCF_023630195.1 Actinotalea sp. C106
CAGCTCGCGCGCCACGCCAGGCCGGTCAGGGCCCCCGCCGCGAGCCAACCACCGACCCCCGCCCCGGAGAGCTCGCGCGGGACCAGCCCCGCCCCCTTGAGGAACCACACGAAGGCCCCGTCGCCGGTGACGGTCCGCAGGCTCGAGGTCAGGCGCTCGTGCGCCTGGGTCTCGGCGTCGCGGGCCTCCCGGGCGCGCTCCACCAGGCTGTTGTAGAGGGTCACGCGGTCGTTGTGGCGGGTGACCGCCTCCGGGGTCGAGTCCTCGGCGAGCTGCCCGGGCGGGAGCACGCTCGTGGCCGTGACCGCGAGGCCGCCGGCGCGGGCGTCCGCGGCGATCGCGGTCATCCGGTTGTCGAGGGTGGTGATCTCCCGGGCGATCTCCCGCAGCGCGTCGCGGCTCGCCTCGGCGTGCCCCTCGAGGGTGGCGACGCTCGTCCGGGTGCTGACGAGTCGGACGTCGAAGGCCTCGGCCGCGTCCCCGGTCCACGCCCCGGTGGCGGCCGAACGGGCCGAGCTCAGGGTGTCGATCGTCGAGCTCGCGACGGACGCCAACCGGTCGAGGTCGTCGGAGGTGGTGTAGCAGGCGGACGGGTCCCCGTGGACCTGGAGCTCGATCATCGGACCTGCATCCCCTGGCCGGTGCCGCTCAGCGAGCTGGCGGTGGCGCCGTCGTCGGCCTGGTAGTCGTCGATCGTCGCCTGGAGGGTGTCGGCCAGGGCGCTCAGGCTCTCGGTCATGTCCTCGAGCGCGCCGGTCAGGGCGGTGACCGCGGTCCTGGTCTCGTCGGTCGACCGTCCGACGTCGGGACCGGCCGGGAGGGCGAGCCCCCCGGTCGAGTCGGCCTGGCTGCGCAGCTGGGCCACCACCCCGGCCAGCGCCGCCGGGTCAAGGCTGAATCCGCTCCCCACGCGGACACCTTAGCCAGCAGTGGCCGGTCCGGGCTCACCACGGGCGTCGCGGCCCGCGACCACCGTCAGCTGCGGTTGACCTGCACCCGGACGTCTGCCGGGTCGGTGCAGGCCATGACCTCCCGGAGGGTGCGGACCATGAGGGCTGCGGCCTCGCTCGTGTGGGTGGCCTCGGCGTACCCGAGCCCGGGCCCGGCCACCCACTCGCGCTGGTATCCCGGGACGACGAAGTCGGGGCGGTCGGGGACGAGCCAACCGAGGGCGAGGATGCGCTCCTCCTCCTCGGGGGTCCACGGGTAGACCCCACCCGTCCGGGGTGAGCCCGCGCACTCGGCGACCAGCGCGTCGTCGACCCGGATGGCCTGCGTGTACGGGTGCACCGTGCCGGTGCGCTCGCGGACCAGCCCGAGCAGGCGCCGCTCCTGCAGCACCGCGGGGCGACCGGCACCGGTCACCTCGACCACGACCGACTCGCCCTCCTCGAGGCTGCGGAGGGTGGTGGCGAGCTCCTGCTCGACGGCGGACCAGGGGGCTGGGCTCGTGGGGGTCGGCACGGGCCCAGCCTGCCACGCCCGGTTCAGGCCTCGTCGAGCGCGGCGCGCAGCCCGTCGACCAGCGGGGTGGTCGGGCGGCCGAGCAGGGTCGAGAGCACCCCCGGGGTGCCCGCGAGGAGGCCGTCGCGGATGTTGCCGTCCAGGGCGACGACGAAGCCGACGGTGCCCTCGTCGAGTCCTGCGGCCAGCAGCGCGGCGCGGTGCTCCTCGGGCGAGACGGGCCGGTACGTCACAGGGGTGCCGGTGACCTCGCTGATCGCGGCGGCGAGCTCGTGGTGGTCCCAGCTGGTGTCGCCGGCGAGCTCGAGGACGGCGCCGTCGTGCTCCTGGGTGCGCAGCACGGCCGAGGCGGCCTGCGCGTAGTCGATGCGGGAGGCGCTCGCGACCCTGCCCTCGCCCACGCTCGCGACCAGCTCGCCGGTCTGGGCGGCCTGCTGGGCCGCGGGCACGTAGTTCTCGGTGTACCAGCCGTTGCGCAGGACGACGGTGACCAGGCCCGACGCCGCGAGGAGCTCCTCGGTGGCCTTGTGCTCGGGCGCCAGGACCAGGGCGGAGGTGTCGGCCTCGGTCGCGCTGGTGTAGACGACGCGGCGCACGCCCGCGGCCTTCGCGGCCTCGATGACGTTGCCGTGCTGGGCGACGCGCTGACCGACCTCGCTGCCCGAGACCAGGAGCACGGTGTCCGCGCCCTCGAGGGCCGGGGTCAGGGTCTCGGGTCGGGTGTAGTCGACGGTCGCGGTCCGCACGCCCCGGGCGGCGAGGGGCTCGAGGGCCTCGGCGCGGCGGCCCGTGGCGACGACCTGCTCGGGCGGGGTGCCGTGGGCGAGCAGGTCCTCGACGACGAGGCGTCCGAGGTGGCCGGTGGCTCCGGTGACGACGACGGTCATGGATGATCTCCTTCAGGTGCGGGGGGCGTCGGGTGGCGCCTCGTGGTGATCAACGAGTCCCGTCGTCCAACCCTTCCTCCTGGCAGGTACCCACTTCTGGGTAAGGTACTGACATGACGGTGAGTTCCCAGGTCAGCGACGGTACGACGACGGCGAGCAGTGTCGATCTGCTCCTGCCCCGCGGCGGTGGCGGTGTGCTGGCGGCCCAGTGCCCCAGCCGCGTCGTCCTGGACCACGTGACGAGCAAGTGGGGGGTGCTCGTCCTCGTGGCGCTCTCCCGCGGCACCCTGCGCTGGGGTGAGCTGCGACGGGTGGTCGAGGGGATCAGCGAGAAGATGCTCGCCCAGACCCTGCGGACCCTCGAGCGCGACGGCATCGTCCACCGCGAGGCCTCGCCGACGATCCCGCCGCGGGTCGACTACTCGCTGACCGACCGCGGGCGCGAGCTCACCGAGCGGCTGCTCCCGCTCATGGACTGGGTGCTGGTCAACGCCGACGAGATCCTCGCCGACCAGGGCTGAGGACCCCGGCGCGGTCCTCGGCCCCTCGGCCCCTCGGCTCCTCGGGGAGCCTCAGCCCCGCGGGTGGTCGAACCGCTCGCCGTCCTGCCAGGCCGTGGTCGAGGTGCCGTGCGCGGGGATGCCGCCCGAGCGCTTGAGCATCGCGGCCATGTGCATGAGGTTCCAGGTCATGAAGGTCAGGGTCTGCTGGGTGAAGTCGCTCGCGGGGCCGTCGGAGCCCTCGTCGGCGTAGGAGGGCCCGGGCCCGGCCTCGCCGACCCACCCCGCGCTGGACTGCGGGGGCACGGTGTAGCCGAGGTGCTGCAGCGAGTAGGTCAGGTTCATGCCGACGTGCTTGTAGCCGTCCTCGTTCCCGGTGATCACCGAGCCCGCGACCTTGTTGTAGAAGACGTACTGGCCAGCGTCGTTGGTCTCGGCCGAGTGCGCGTAGAGCCGCTCGACCACGCGGGTGCACACGCTGGACTTCTCCCCGAGCCAGATGGGTGAGCCGAGCACGAGGATGTCCGCGCCGAGCACCCGGTCGCGCAGCGCGGGCCAGCCGTCATCGGGGAAGCCGGCCTCGCGCATGTCCGGCTGGACCCCGGGGGCGATGGCGTGGTCCACGGCCCGCAGCTCGTCGACCGTCACCCCGTTGGCGCGCATGATCGCCACCGAGTCGGCCATGAGCGCGGCGGTGTTGGACGGCTCGGGGGACGGCTTGAGCGTGCAGTTGATGAAGACGGCCGTCAGGTCGGAGAACTCGGTGGATGCCATGCCCCCAGGGGACATCCGCTCCCGGTGGCCCGCAAGCCGGGAGGAGGCGGCGTCGTCGTGCCGAGGCGCTGCGCGGTGCTCAGGCCCACAGCCTCCGGCTGGCGATCTGGGCCCCGGCGGAGAGCGTCTCGAGCTTGGCCCAGGCGATCTGGGGGTGGATCCGCCCACCCAGCCCGCAGTCGGTCGAGGCGATGACGTTCTCCCGCCCGACCCGCGCCGCGAACCGCTCGATCCGCTCGGCCACCAGCTCAGGGTGCTCGACGACGTTCGTCGCGTGGCTCACGACCCCCGGCAGCAGGACCTTGCCCTCGGGCAGCGCGACGTCGTCCCACACGCGGTACTCGTGCTCGTGGCGCACGTTCCCCGCCTCGAAGGAGTACGCCCCGGCGTCGACCTGCAGCATGGTCTCGACGATGTCGGCCATGGGCAGGTCCGTGGTGTGCGGGCCGTGCCACGAGCCCCAGCACAGGTGGAAGCGGATCCGGTCGGCCGGCAGGCCGCGCAGGGCGTGGTTGAGGGCCTCGACCCGCAGCCGCGTGAACGCGACGTAGTCCTCGACCGAGGGCTCGGGGTCGATCTGGTCGAAGTTCTCCGCGATCGACGGGTCGTCGATCTGCAGGACCAGGCCCGCGTCGAGGATCGCGAGGTACTCCTCGCGCAGCACGTCGGCCCACGCGTAGAGCAGCTCCTCGTCGCTGCCGTAGTGCTCGTTGCTGATCCGCGAGGCGCTGCCCGGGGACAGCGCGGTGACGAACCCCTCGCGGGCACCCGAGGCCTGGACAGCGGCGGCCAGGTTCGTGACGTCGGCCGCGACGGCGGCCTGGCCGGTGTAGGTGAGCGGGCCGACGACCTTGGGGAACGGGGCAGGCTTGGTCGAGCCCCCGGTCCAGATGCCCGACGTCGGGTCGGCGTAGGCCTCGGCGAAGCGCTGGCGGTCGCGCCGGTGCAGGAACCCGGTGATCTTGACCTCCCCGGGGGACGAGGCCACGGCCTCGGTGGCCCAGCGACCCTCGAGGTCGAGCTCGAGGCCCCCCACGCGCTGGAAGGAGTAGGACCACCACGCCCCGTAGTCGATCGGCGAGCTCATGGCCTTGCCGTACTCGCCGTCCCCGACGATCGTCACGCCCGCGTCGAGCTGCCGCTGCACGATCCCCTGGACCTGCTCGCCCAGCATCCTCTCGAACCCCTCGGGGCCGGCGCCGTCGGCCCGGGCGGCGTTCGCCTCGATGAGCTCGGGCGTGCGCGGCAACGAGCCGGCGTGCGTGACCTCGATGCGGTCGGTGCTGGTCAGCATGGTCTCCCCCTTCGTCGGTGGGGCTCGGCCGTGATCGCAGCCCGCGGCTGGTCGCCCCTGGTCGGTCCAGGCTAGAGGGCCGTGGCCGCCCAGACGGCCGAGACGGGCAGAGTCGTCGTCCCCCCGAGCCAGCCGACCTCGACCAGGCGAGCGCGGGTCGCGCTGCGCCGGGCTAGTTCGCGTCCCAGACCACCGGCGGGGCGCCGGGGTCGGTCGTGTCGGTGACCACCACGTGCACGTCCCCGAGGCGCTGCCCGGGAACGTCGAAGCAGACCGCGGTGAAGGTCTCCTCCGTGGGCTCGAGCTCGAGGTCGGGCTCGACCTGGCTTCCCGGCAGCACCGAGGCGGCACAGCTCTGCGGGGCGTACCTGACCTGGTTGTTGGTCACCAGGTGCACCTCGTACCCCTCGTGGAGCCCGACGGGCTCGGTCCCGTCGTTACGGACGTCGAGGTTCACGAGCACGTAGCCGTAGGCCGCCTCGGGGTTGTGCTCGTTCGCCTCCTGGATCGCCGCGTCGGCGCGGAGGTTCGCCGCCTTGACGGTCACCTGCAGCGGCCCGACCGCCGCGGGGTCCCAGACCGACAGCGTCGGGACATCGGCGAGGGCGTCGCGCTCCTCCTCCGGGAGGGGGGTACCGGTGTCCTCGCGCCCGAGCTCGTCGTCCGCCGGGGGCGGTACCGGGTCGACGGGCGGGACCCGAGCGTCGTCCTGGCCCACCTCGAAAGCCCACTCCTCGTCCACCGAGAAGCTGCCCTGGTCGGCGAGCCAGAAGCCCAGGACGGTCGATCCGATGCCGAGCAGCACGGCTACGGCGCCGACGACGACCCCGGCGAGGGCGAGGCCCGGCCCGCTCGCCTCGCCACGTCGGGCACGACGTCGGGCGGTGAACCCGATGACCACCGCCGCGAGGCCACCCAGGAGCCCCAGCACCCCGACGAACGGAATCCAGGCCACGAGCACCGAGAGCACCGCGATGACCAGGGCGACGACGGCCAGGGCGCTGGTGGGCCCGCCGGGCCCGCTGGTGAGCCCGTCACCACCCGGCTCGGCGCCCGGCGGTTGCGGGTCCTTCTCGACGTACGGATTGGTGCTCATCGACGGGCTCCCCTGCTGGACGACTCCATCGAGGGTAACCACGGCGACCCGGGCGTCGCCCGTCGAGCAGGGCGCCGCCCGCTGAGCAGGGCGTCGCCGCCGACCCGGGGTCTTGCGTCGTCGTCGGGCGCAGGTAGCCTCGAGAAGATGTCGGAGGGGACGAAGGACGAGGTCGGCACCACGCTCAGCGCTCGCACCAGGACGTGGGGCGTGCAGCTCGCCGTGGCGACCTTTCTACGTGGTCATCGGCCTGGTGTGGGTCGTACGAGACTTCGGGCCGGCCGGGTGGTTGTTCATCCCCCTCGGGCTCGTGTTCGCCGAACGGGCGTGGCGGCTCGCGACCCTCCGGGTCCACATGACCGCGGAGTCGCTCGTCGTCGGGCGCTACCGCCGTCGTCGGTCGATCCCCTGGGGTGCGGTCCGGGCCGTCGTCGCGCGACGTCGCTGGTGGGACGGGGACCGCGTCGAGATCGTCCCCGAGACCGGCGAACCCGTCACGGCGCTCCTCAAGGCGTCATGGTTCGACGACAGCTTCGAGCGGAACCTGGGGGTGCTCCGACAGCGTTGGCGGAGCCAGACCACGGGGCAGACGCGCGACGACTACTCCGCCGCCCAGAAGGCGGGCGGCGTGTCGAAGTCCTCGTAGTCGATGACCATGATCGACGCTCCGTCGACCCGCTCGGCCGGCACGTCGAAGCAGACCTGGTACGCCGCGCTCTCGCCGGGACGCATGTCCGGCAGCTCGAAGGCGAGGTCTCCCGGGAGGTTGGACGCGTAGCAGCTGGTCGGTCGGTAGGCGATCTCGTCGGTCGTCACCAGCTGGACGTCGTAGCCCCCGCCGACCCGGACGAACTCGTCGCCGTCGTAGCGGCTCTCGATGTCCACCAGGACGTAGCCGAAGGCAGGAGCGGGGTTGTACTCGTCGGCGGCGGCGATCTCCTCGTCGGCGTCCAGGTCGATGGCGGTGACGGTGACGGTCGCCAGGCTCAGCGTGGCCGGCTCGCCCAGCGCGAGGGGGGAGTGCGTGGCGTAGGCCTCGCTGTCCGTGGCGACGAGCGGCATCCCGCTGTCCTCCCGCTCGAGCTCGTCGCTCTCGGGGGCGGGGACAGGGTCGAACTCCTCGCGGGCGTGCTCGTCGGCGTCGAGCTCGGCCTCGAACTCTTCGGGGTCGAAGGTCCACTCCGCGCTCGTGGCCGAGCCTGCCTCGTCGATCACCCAGAACGCGAAGGCCGTCGAGGCGATCCCGATGAGGATCGCCACCGCACCGACGATGATGCCTGCGAGGGCCATACCGGTGCCACCCGCCTGGCCGGTCCGGGCCCGACGACGGGCCACGATGCCGACGACGACCGCGACGATGCCGCCGATCAGGCCGAGGATCCCGATGAAGGGGACCCACGCACTCAGGATCGCGAGGACGGCCACGACGAGCGAGACGATCGCGAGGACGCTGCTCGGCCCGCTCGGCGCGGTGCCGGCGTAGGGCTGCCCGTACGGGGTGCCGTAGCCGGCCTGGGGGTAGCCGGCCTGGGGGTAGCCGGCCTGGGGGTAACCCTGCTGCGGGTAGCCCTGCTGGGGCTGAGCCGGCTGGGCGTACCCGGGCTGGGGGTAGCCCTGCTGCGGGTAGCCCTGCTGGGGGTGGCCCTGCGCTGGGTAGCCCTGAGGCGGGGGCGGAGGCTGCGTGGGGTCGTGCTCCTGCCCGGACGGCTGCTGCGCGTACGGGTCGCTCGCAGCGGCCGGCGCTCCGAGGGTCCATGCCCCGGTGGGAGCGTCGGCGCTGGGGCCGTCGGTGGTGGGCCCGGCCGGGGGCTGCGCGGCGGTGTCCGCG
>NZ_JALPKN010000014.1 GCF_023630195.1 Actinotalea sp. C106
GATCCGACTTGTGCAGCAGCAGGCCCCAGCGGCGCGGTCCGAGACCGGCGACGGTGCGCAGCGTGCTCATGCGGGCCCCTCTCGGCCAGATGGGGACGTTCGAGGCGCCCCGGGGCGGACCCCGGGGCGCCTCGGAGGGCCGGTACCGAGGTCAGGCCCCGGCGCCGGCCCGCAGCATCAGGAGATGCCGCCGCCGTGGCCGGGCTTCGGGCCCTTGCCCTTGCCCTTGCCCTTGCCCTTGCCGCGACCGTGGAGCGTCAGGTCGGCGACCGAACCGACCTTGGTGATCGAAGGCTTCTCGTACCCCATGATGGACTCCCATTCGACGTGCGACGCGTCTGTACGCCGCATGATGGGATGCTAGGGCGATACCAGCGTGATGTGTGTCAAATCGGACATTTTTCACCCGTTCGGTCTCGCACAGCGAGAGCACGCCGGCCGTGCTCAACGCAGGGCCACCGTCGCGAGGTACTCGGCCCGCGCGGCAAGGTCCCCGTCGGGCTCGTGCAGCGGGTTGTCCGGCAGGTCCTCGGGGTCTCGCGAGTCGCGGTGCTCGAGGAGGTGGCCGACGGCCTCGGTGACCAGGGCCACCACGCTCGACCACGTGGCAAGACGCACGCTCGTGAACCTCGTCCGCCCGGTCCGACCGTGGTCCCCCGGCCCCGGCACGGCGCTCCGCCGGTCCAACCCACGCAGGACGGCTCGCCAGGCGGCGCCGCGTCGCGAGCGCCACGGGAGCCTCGGGCAGTGCTCGGCCCCGAGGACGAGGGCCGCGCGGTCCAGGGCGCAGCGAACCAGCATGTCCAGACGCGCGGCCTCAGCCCGGTGCACCACCTCGACGGGGTCCTCGATCCGCGACCAGGCCGCCGCGACGTCCTTGAGCCACAGCAGCCGGTACGCCCCCGAGTGGGTCGCGTGGTACGCCAGATGGATCAGGGTGTCGGCGCGGTCGAGGGTGGGCAGCACGAGCGACCCGACCTGCACGCGCCGGCGACGCGCGAGCACCTCCCGGGTCCCCCAGCGCAGACCGGCCCGCAGGGCGGCGTCGTTCACGAGGTGCCAGTGCAGGTCCAGGACGGTCCCGCGCGGCAGGATGAACGTCAGCTCACCGCGCTCCTGGTCGCGGATCAGGCCCCAGTTGAGGTCGACCTGCTCCGCATCGAGTCCGAGCAGGAGGTCGATGACCTCGGGCAGCCGGGCCGGGTCCACGAGGAGGTCGAGGTCGAGGTAGCCGCGCATGTCCGGGTGCGGCCACAGGTCGACGGCGGCCACCGGACCCTTGACCACGGCCCAGGCGACATCGGCCTCGTCGAGGGCCTGCGCGACGGGCGCGAGGTCGGCGAGAGCTGTGAGGTGACGGAGCATCAGCTCGGTGCGGATCTCGGCGAGCTCGTCGGCGAGGCCCTCGGGAAGGTCCGCCGTCCGCGAGAGGTGCCGGGCCAGGGTCGGACCGAGCCGGTGCGCCTGGGCGACGGCCAGCACCTCGCGGGGGTCGGTCGACGCGAGACGCGGCTCGTCCCCCCAGCTCCGGGGTGGTTCCGCACCGGAGACGGCCTCGACCAGCAGTTCGACCACGGGGTGACGAGCAGGGGCCGGGCTCATCGCCGGACCTCCGCGAGCAGTGCTGCGCCCGTGCCCCGGACGGCCCCTGCCGTTCGGTGGCCGTCGAGCGCTACGCTCCGGCCATGAAGCTCCGTACCGAGGACGTGACGTGGCAGGAGATCGACGGCGAGCTCGTCATCCTGGACCTCGCGCAGTCCAGCTACCTCACCACCAACAAGACCGGGGCCTTCCTGGCCAACCTGCTGCTCGAGGAGACCGACGAGGCCGCGCTGACCCGGGCGCTGGCCGCGGAGTACGAGATCCCCGAGGAGGAGGCCGCCGCCGACGTGCGGACCTTCCTCGAGGAGCTGACCGCGCTGTCCCTGCTGGCCTGACCGACCATGCTCGGCCATGCGCGCCACCAGATCGTCTGAGCCCTGCACTCGGGAGCAAGGTCCCCTGGCCCCGCGTCCCCGCCTCATGGTCAGGCCTTGTCTCGGACGCCCGCTCGAGCGGAGCCTTCCCAGCCACGGGTCCACGAGCGATCGACCCACAGCGGCGACCAGTTCGGGTCCGGCACGCGCCGAACCCGCTCGCCCAGGGTCCGGACCGCGACACCGAGGAGCAGCAGCCGCACCCCGATCTCCGCACGCTTCGGCGCCCACCGCTTACGCGCCAAGGTCGCCTTGCCCGTCATGAGCAGACGGTGCTTGTGCGACTTGCGCTGGGACGATGCTCCGAAGGCGTGCAGGGCCACCGCCTCAGGGGTGATGGAGGGACGCATCCCGAGCTCCGCCGCCCGAAGGCTGAGGTCGGCGTCCTCGCCGTACATGAAGTAGTCCTCGTCCAGGCCCCCCAGGAGGTCCCACGTCGCGCGGGTCGTCATGAGCAGGCAGCCCGTGACGATCGGCACGGCTCGCATCGAGTCCCGCTGCCACGACCCCAAGGACTCCGGGTCCAGGATCTGCGAACCACGAAACGCCGTGCTGAGCCCGGTCGCGAAGCAGAACCAGCTCCACAGCGAGGGCGCGCCCCAGCAGGACCGTGGGTCCAGGCTTCCGTCCGGGTGGACGGTCCTGCCACCGATGATGCCGATCCCTGGATCGCGGTCGAGGGCCGCGACCAGGGCGTCGACACAACCGGACTCGACGACCGCATCGGGGTTGAGCAGCAGGACCTTGTCGCCGCTGCTTCGACGGACACCGAGGTTGCAACCTCGGGCGAAGCCGATGTTGTCCTCCGCGAGATGGAGGTCGACGCGATCGGCCCATCTGCCCAGCACCTGAAGGGTTGCCTCCTGCGAGGCGCTGTCGACCACGACGACCTCGAACGAGACGGTCGGACGTGCGTCGTCCAGGAGGGCGCTCAGGCAACGCTCCACCCATTCGGGGCCGTTGTGGGTGACGATCACTACCGAGACGTCGACGGACATGCGTGCTCTTCTCCTCGAGGGGACGACGGGCTCACGCGCTGCGCACCCGGTTGACGGCTCGCGTTCATGCGGTCACGCGCGAGGTGCGGTCGGTGGACCATGACACGTCACCCCGTGCACGGCGGACCTTGGCCACGCCGCGGCTGGCGAGGGTGAGGGCCAGAAAGGCGACGACGTCGAGAACGCCCACGGGCTTCTCCCGAACCGTCCGGAGGACCTGCTTGAGGCCGTGGCCATTCCCGTCCTCGGCACCCAGCTCGGCGTCCAGCGCACGGTTGCCGTTGACGACCCTGGCGCGGCGGGAGACCAGCGCGCGCGAGGTCCGCGCTGCGTGAACGACGAAGGGCGCGCTCACGAGCACGGTCTGGTCGCTGCGGAAGCGCCGGCGGACCCAGCCGTCGTCGTTGACGACGTCCGGGAGGACGCCAAGCATCTCGGTTCCGGCCGGGCTCATGGCGAAGAGTCCTGAACCCACCATCGACACGTTGGCGTACGGAAGCGCGGTCCACACCCGGTAGTACCGCCGCACGAGCCAGGAGCACCGCGAGGTGTCCACGACCAGTCGGGCGGACACCACGACAGGGTCGTGCCGGTCGACGGCACGGACGACCAGCCGCGCCGTCTCGGTCGGCAGCTCGACATCCGCGTCGAGGACGACCACCGCGCGGCCTCGGCACCGGTCGAGGGCGTGACGAAGCGCCTCGATCTTGGACGGACGCTCCAGCTCGACGACCTCGACGTCCACCGCGCTCCTCTCGCCGGCACGTCGGGCGACGTCGGCCGTGCCGTCCGTAGAACCGTTGCTCACCACGAGGACGTCGAAGTCGTCGGCGCTGGCATCGCGAAGGAGGACCTCGAGGCATCGCCCGATCACGGACTCCTCGTCGTGCGCCGGGATCACCACGGTCGTGCGGTGACCGGCGCGGGTGGCCAGCGCAGGGTGTGGCATCAGCTCTCGACCCTTCTCGTTCGGCAGACGGGGCTCAGACCGCAAGAGGACGCCGTGACGAGCTCTGGGCCGCCCGCAGCTCGTCGACCAGCCGACCCGGGGGCAGCTCGACGTCGGCGTAGGTCAGGGCGGTGTCCTTCGGGACGTCCCGCAGCAGGCGCGCGCCCTCGGCGACACCGATGGGCAGGAGCGCCTCGGCTGCCGTGACGTCCGCGCGTTCTGCCTCGCCGTAGTAGTGGTACCCGCCGAGGCCGTCCAGCACCGTCCCGGCCGTGAGGTCCGTCTTGGCCGTGGTGAGGACCTCGACGGTGGGCCGATCGAGCGGGACGAGGGTCGCCTCACCGAGGAGAGCTGCCCGCGCGATCGTGTTGGGCACCTCGAAGTGGCACAGGTGGTAGGGCGTGTAGAAGCTGTAGAGCGGTCCGGTGCCGAGCTTGTAGAGCTCGAGGTAGTGCCGCTGCTTGGGGTCGTCATGGGTCGCGAAGACGTACACCCCCGGCCCGGGCTGCGCGCCGACGACGTAGTCGACCGCGCCACCGAGGGCCCGCAGCTCGTCGACGTCGTACTGGGCCGTGAGGGTGTCGATGTGCTCGTGGTGGTCCCGGCCGAGCATCCCGCGGCGGTGCACGGACATGCCGGTGGCGTTGGCCACCACGGCCTGCTCGATGCTGATCTTGGTGCCGTCGGCGAAGCTCGTGACCATGTGCGGGTCCTGGCCCCAGCGTCGGGCGAACCCCTCCTGCGTGGTGGGGTTGCGGTAGGGGTCCTGCAAGCCCTTGATGTTGCCGCAGACGAGGGGCTCGAGGCCCATCCCCTTGACGAAGCGGAACAGGTTCATCTGCACGCCAGGCTGGTCCCCGTCGCAGCCGGTGTAGACCACCCCGGCCGCCGCTGCCCGGCGCGCGAGCTCGACGCCGACGGTCGCGTCGACCTCGGCGTTCATGAGGACGAGGTGCTTGCCGTGCTCGAAGCAGGACAGGGCGATGCGCGCGCCCAGCTCGACGGCCCCGGTCACGTCGACCACGACGTCGACCCCGTCAGCGCGGGTGACCGCCTCCATGTCCGGGGTGACGGCCGGTGTACCGGCGAGGATCGCACGATCCAGGGCCGCGGCGTCATCCACGTGCACGACGGCCTCGACCCCGGCCTCGGTGAAGGCCCGCTCGCCCTGCTCGGGCCGACGCGCGGCGATGGCCACGACCTCCATGCCCGGGACCGAGTTGACGATCTGGTTGACCAGACCGCGGCCCATGAAACCGGCGCCGACGAGCGCGACGCGGATCGGGCGGGAGTCGCGCTGCCGATCGGCGAGAAGCCTGTCGACGATGATCACTGCGCAGCCTCCATGCTCTCGACGAGCGGCCACGAGGCGTCCTTGTCGGAGATGACGGTCACCTCGTGCGGCCAGGAGATGCCGAAGGCGGGGTCGTCGTAGCGGTAGCCCTGCTCACCTCCAGGCACGTAGGGGCCGCTGACCTGGTACGTCACCTCGGCCCCGTCCACGAGGGTCTGGTAGCCGTGGGCGACGTAGGCGGGGATGAACAACGCCCGACGATTCTCGGCGGTGAGCTCGACCATGACGTGCTGGCCGTACGTCGGCGACTCGGGACGGACGTCGACCGCGACGTCGACGATCGCACCCGCGGTGCACCGGACGAGCTTGCCCTCGGCGTGCGGGGGCACCTGCCGGTGCAGGCCGCGCAGGGTGCCGGCCTTGTGGTTGTAGGACAGGTTGCACTGCGCGACGCCGACGTCGATGCCGTGGGCGGCGAACTCCTCGGAGTCGAAGGTCCTCGCGAACAACCCGCGGTCGTCGGTGAAGGGGTCCAGGTCGACGATGATCGCACCGTCGACCGCGGTGGTCGTGTACCTCATGGCTGCACCGTCCAGAAGAGCTTCTCGTCCACCTGGCCGGTGGCCATGAGGTGCTGGATCTGCTTGAGACGCGTGTGCCCGCGCCCCTGGAACGTGGAGGCGTCGAGGTCGATGCGCTCGAAGACCTCGCGCAGCTGCACCGCGCCCTTCTTGACGTCCCACTCGCACTCGAACCCCGGGAGCACGCGGCGGATCTTGTCGAAGGCCACCTGGTAGCTGCGGTTGTCGGCGCTCGGCGGGCCGAACGTCACCTCGCAGCCCGGGAACTCCGCGGCGACCGTCTCGGCGATCTCGCGGACGGTGCGGTTGTTCTCCTCGCTGCCCACGTTGAGGACCTGGGCGTGCACGTCCTCACGGGGGGCGGCGAGCACCATCCGGATCGCGCGGGCGATGTCCAGGCCGTGCACCAGCGGCCGCCAGGGCGTGCCGTCGCTCGTCATCGCGATGCTCTTCTCAGTCCAGGCGAGCCCGGCGAGGTTGTTGAGCACGATGTCGAACCGCATGCGCGGGGAGGCGCCGAAGGCCGTCGCGTTGCGCAGGAAGGTCGGCGAGAAGGAGTCGTCCGCGAGCGGGGTCACGTCTCGCTCGACCAGCGCCTTGCAGCGCGCGTACGCGGTCTGCGGGTTGGTCGGGCTCGTCTCGTCGACCACGCCGTCGGCCACGCCGTAGACGCTGCACGAGGACATGTAGACGAAGCGCGAGACCCCGGCCTCCTTGGCGAGGGTCGCCAGGTGCACCGAGCCGTGGTGGTTGATGTCGTAGGTGACGTCACCGATGAGGTCACCGATGGGGTCGTTGCTGAGCTCGGCCATGTGGACCACGGCGTCGAAGCCCTCGAGGTCCGCAACCGTGAGGTCACGGATGTCCTTGGAGATGGTCCGGGGCACCTCGGGCGAGCCGTGGTACAGCCAGCCGTAGCGGTAGTAACCCGTGTCGACGCCCACGACGTCGTGCCCCTCCGCGAGGAGGGTGGGGGCGAGCAGGGAGCCGAGGTACCCCTCGGTACCGGTGACGAGAACGCGCACGGTCAGTCCTTCCAGATCTTCCACGGGGCGGTGCCGGAGTCCCAGAGCTTGTTGAGCTCGGTCCAGTCCCGGAAGGTGTCCATCCCCATCCAGAAACCCTGGTGCTCGAAGACCGACAGCTGGCGGTCCCGGGCGAGGGTCTGCAGGGGTGCGGACTCGAGCATCATGTCGACGTCGTCCGGGATGTACTTCTCGACGAACTCGCGCTCGAAGAGGAAGAAGCCGCCGTTGACCCAGCCCTCGGCGAGGGTGGGCTTCTCGTTGAACTCGGTGACGGTCGAGCCGTCGACGTGCATCTCGCCGTAGCGGCTGCTCGGGTGGACACCGGTGAGGGTGCCCAGCAGGCCCGAGCGCTCGTGGTGCTCGACGAGCGAGGTGATGTCGACGTCCCCGATGCCGTCGCCGTAGGTCAGGGCGAAGCGGGGGGCGTCGAGGTGCTGGGCCAGCCGGGCGACACGCGCACCCGTGCCGGTCGTCAGCCCGGTCTCGACGAAGGTGATCTCCCAGTCCTCGTGACCGGCCTCGTTGTGGAACTCGGGCTCGTCCCCGTTGCCCAGGTGCAGGGTGAAGTCCGACGTGAGGTGCCGGTAGTCGAGGAAGTACTGCTTGATCAGCTCGGACTTGTACCCGAGGGCCAGCACGAACTTGCGGAAGCCGTGCTCGCTGTACGTCTTCATGACGTGCCACAGGATCGGCCGGCCGCCGATGTCGACGAGCGGCTTGGGCAGCTTCTCGCTCGCCTCGCGCAGCCGCGTCCCCATGCCACCGCACAGGATCACTACCGGGATGTCCGCGATGTCCGTACCCATGCCCCCGCCTCTTCTCCGTCTCTGCGAGCACACCTACCGCGCTCGTCTCGGGGCCCAGCGTATGACAACCAATGTGGCGAAACTGGACAGGTCGGTCAGATTCACCCGTTCGCGCCCAGACCATGACGGATCGGTGATGCATCATGGACCCAGGCCCGATGACGAGCTCCCCCGCCCGCACCACGAACGGACATCATGGACCTCTGGACCCTCGTCAGGACGACCCTGCGACGCTGGTACGTCGCCCTGCCGATCGTGGTGGGCGCCGCGGTGTTCGGCTACACGCTCGCCGAGGACCTCCCGCCGGTGTATGTGGCGACCTCCTCCGCGATCCTCACCGGACCCGAGATCGTCGACGGCACCGAGGAGGGCGAGACGGTCGACGTCAACCCCTACCTCCAGCTCGGCGGGTCCCTCACCACCACGACCCAGGTGCTGGTCGTGCTGATGGACAGCACGCCCGCGCGCTTCAAGTACGAGGAGCTGGGCCTCGAGCCCGACTACGAGGTCACACGCGCCGACGCCGTGATGTTCTTCGACGTCGAAGGATCTGATCCGGACAACGTCGTCGAGACGGCCAACCGGCTCGTCGAACTCGCTGACACCGAGCTCGCGGACCTGCAGGGGGAGATCTCCTCCGCCCCCGAGCTGCGTGCCCAGGCCGTGCCCCTCAGCGTCCCGCAGGTCGCGGACGAGGACACCGGTGGTGGCCTGACTCTCATGGCGGTGGTCGGCGTCGTGGGGCTGGTCCTCGGCGTCGTGGCGGCCGTGGCCCTGGACGGAGTCCTGCTCTGGCGCCGGCGCCGGCGCGAGGGCGACGCGACCGAGGGCAACGCGACCGAGGACACCGTCGGCTCCGACGACACCGAGCGGACAGCTGAACCGGAGGTCCCCTCCGAGGCGGCCCGCAGCGACGAGGACGGCGGCGAGGAGAGCACGGCCGAGGAGCACACGACTCGCGCGTGGGCACCCGCGGAGGAGGAAGTCGGGGACGACGAGGGCGACCAGCCCCGTGGCCTCCACCGCGAGCCGACCCCGTCGGGCGAAGAGCTCGACGCCGAGGACCCCGAGACCGTGCGTGAGCCCGCCGGTCACCGCACCACGTGAGCACCGGCACGTGCACGGCCGGGCCGGCGGACCGGTCGTGGCTTCGCGACCCCCTCGTCGTCGTCTACGCCTTCGTCGTCGTCGGGGTCGCTCTCCCGGCCCGTCTCATCTTCGCCCCACTGGGTGCGCTTGGCGCACCAGCCGTCATCATCACGATCGGCGCCGTGGGCTGGTGGGGCCTCGCGATGCTCCGACCCGGGTCGCTCTCGGGGCGCTTCCACCCTCCCCGTGTCGCCCTCATCACCTTCGCGCTCGTCGCGCTGACCACGTACGGGGTAGGGCTCACGAACACGTTGAGCGCGACCGAGGCCAACGCGAGCCTGCGGACGCTGCTCGCCATCCTCGGCTTCGTCGCTCTGGGGCTGATCGCGGCTGACGCGGTCCACGACCGCGACCACCTCGACCGGCTGCTCCGACTCGTCGTGGCGGCGGTGACGCTGCTGGCCCTCATGGGCATCGTCCAGTTCGTCACCGGCCTCGCCCCGCCCGACTACATCCGCATCCCGGGGCTGGTGCTCCAGGAGACCGAGATCAACGTCGAACGGTCGATCTTCACCCGCATCCAGGCGACCGCCCTGCACCCCATCGAGTTCGGCGTCGTGCTTGCGGTAGCCCTGCCCCTGGCACTGCACTACGCCCTCCACGGTGCACGGGGGCAGCGGCCGTCCCGGTGGCGCTGGGTCCCCCCGGTGCTGATGATCGTCGCCTCCCCCATGGCCGTGTCACGCTCCTCGGTGCTCGGCATCGCCGTGGCAGGGGTGCTGCTGGCCCTCACCTGGCCCATGCACCTGCGCGTCAAGGCCGCTCTCGCCGGTGCGCTGCTGCTGGTGGCCATGCGGGCGCTGTTCCCGGGGCTCCTCGGGACGCTCCGCAGCATGTTCCTCTTCGTCGGTGAGGACCCGAGCATCTCAGGCCGCACCGAGGACTACGCGAAGGTGGCCGAGTTCTTCGGCGAGCGCCCGTGGCTCGGGCGCGGGCTGGGCACCCTGGTGCCGGCCGAGCACTTCTTCCTGGACAACGAGTACCTCGGCATCCTCATCTCCTCCGGGCTGCTCGGACTGGCAGCACTCATCGCCCTCTTCGTCGTGGCCATGGGCACAGGCCGAGGGGTCTACCTCCACGCCTCCGACCCTGCAGCGCGCTCCCTCGGTCAGGCGCTGATGGCCGCCACCGCGGTCAGCGCGGTGACGTGGTTGACCTACGACGGCATGGGCTTCCGGCTGAACGCCGGGCTCGCCTTCATCCTCATCGGCGCCGTCGGCGCGCTCTGGCGCCTGGAGGTCGGAACTCTCCGGTGGGGCCGAGGAGCCGACCACTCGCATCCCCAGATCCCGACAGGTGCGGCGGCCCCTGAGGCCGCTGCGGCGGCAGGGCTGGCGCGATGAACGCGGACCCCCGACGTCGGAGAACCCGCCTCGTGGTCGTCACCGCGACCCTCGGCCTGCTGGCGGTGCTCGTCGGCGGCGTGGCCGTGGCGAGCCGTCTCGACCTGCTCCCGGGCACCGCGGACGAGGCGGGAGCGCCCAACGGCTGCGACGCAGGCTGCGACGAGGACCCGCAGGAGTCGAGCCCGCCGGAGGACAGCAGCACCGGTGTGCCAGCCGGGACCGACCTCGTCGACACCGAACCGGGCACCTTCGACGAGGACGGGCTCGTGCTCGACGGGGTGACCATCTCGGGCGACGTGCTCCTCACAGGCTCGGACCAGACCCTGCGGAACAGCCGTGTCGACGGGCACGTGATCGTGCGAGGGACCGACGTCACGCTCGAGGACTCCGAGCTGGGCGCCCTGTCGATCTCGGGTGCCCAAGGCGTCGTCGCGTCGCGGCTCGAGATCTTCGGCTTGCTGGGCAGCGACGGCTTCCACGTGACCTCGGACGTCGGCCCTGTCCGAGACGTCGTCATCGAGGACTCCTGGGTCCACTCGCCGAGCGTGACCCCCGAGAGCCACTACGACGGCATCCAGGTCCGCGGTGTCCAAGGCCTGGAGATCCGCGGCAACTACTTCGACCTCGGCCCGTGGGAAGAGCCCTACACCTCGGCGATCCTCCTCCAGCAGGCGAACGGCGGAAACAGCGACGTCCTCATCGACGGCAACTGGATCGACGGCGGGGGCTTCGCGCTCTACGTCGGCGGGGCAGACGTCGTCGTGACGAACAACAAGTTCGGACGGAACGCCAACTGGGGCCTGCTCCACGGCGACGCCGACCCCTTCACCGAGGAGGGCAACACCTGGGCGGACACCGGTGAGGCGGTGACGCTCCAATGATCCCCACGGCACCGGGCGGCCCCTGTCAGGACAGCCAGGGCGCCCCCTCGACGCCGACCGTCGCCCTGGAGGACCAGACCGTGCGAGTTGTGTACAGCTTTCCCCATCCCCTCGACCGCCCCGGCATCGCGGTCACAGCGCTCAACCAGGTCCGCGGGCTAGCCGCCTGCGGGGTCGAGGTCACCCTCTTCTGCACGTCGGTGGGGGAGGTCGAGCTGCCCGACTCCGTCACGGTGCACCAGACGATGATGGTCCGAGGCCGCCGCGTGCCCCATCGCGCCGTCGGGGTACAGCGGGCGTACTCGTACCACGACGCCGTCGTGGCGCGCTGGCTCCGCCGGAACCCCGGAGCCGTCGACCTCGTCCACGCGTGGCCTCGCGGTTGCCTGCGCACCCTGCAGCAGGCCGCCGCGCTCGGGATCCCCGGGCTGCGCGAGTCGCCGAACCCTCATACGGCCAGCGTGCAGCGCGAGTCCGCCCGGGCCGTCGCCCACGCGGGCGCTCCCCTCGGACGCGGCCACTCGCACAGTCCCGACGCCGCCGTGCTCGCCCGGGAGCGCCGCGAGTACGGCGCTGCGGCCTGGATCCTGGTCCCGTCGGACTACGCCTACCAGGAGTTCCTCAACGAGGGGGTCGCCGCCACCTCGCTGCTCCAGCACCGCTACGGGTGCGACCTCACGCGGTTCCCCGCACGCTCGGGTCCTCACGCGCAGGACCGTCCGTTCACGGCTGCCTTTGTCGGCAGGGGCGATCCCACCAAAGGGCTGCACGTCGGCCTGACAGCATGGCGGAGGGCTGCGGTACCCGGCGGACGGTTCAAGATCGCAGGCAGCATCCAGGAGGGCTACCGCGCAAGGATCGCCGACGATCTCGCTGCGGACGGGGTCGAGGAAGCCGGGTTCGTCGACGACCCGTCCGTCCTGCTGCGCGAAGCCGACGTCCTGATCCTCCCCTCGTGGACCGAAGGGAGCGCGCTCGTCGTCCTGGAGGCGCAGGCATCAGGGTGCATACCGCTCGTGAGTGCCGCGAGCGGTGCGACCGGAGACAGGGGGCTCGACTACGTCCAGCACGAGGTCGGCGACGTCGACACGCTCGCCGAGCAGATCCGCGAGCTCGCCCAGGACGCTGCACGACGGCGTGAGCTCTCCGCACGGGGGACAGCTCGCCGCGCAGAGCTCTCCTGGGAGGCCGCAGCGCGGGTCCTCGTCCAGCTCTACCGTGACGCCCTGGCCGCGCAGCTGCCCGCGCCCGGACGCACCGACGCGCCACGGGGCGTCAGGGGACGTCTCGCCTTGGGGGCGCGCCGTCGACTCAGAGCGCGGTTCGGCATCTGGGTGCTCTACGAGGCACGGAACAAGGTCCTGGGTATGCCGGGAGCGATCGCAGGGCTCCTCCGGGAGGACGCCGAGGTGCGCCGGCTCCGGCACACCACGCACGTCCCACCCGCCACCGTCACGACCGTCATGCCGACCTACCGCCGGCCGGAGGCGCTGCAGCGCGCCGTGGCGAGCGCTCTGGGGCAGGACTGGAACGACCACACGGTGATCGTCGTCGACGACGGCGGGGGCTTGCCCGACCTGCCTGAAGACCCGCGGCTCGTCGCGGTCTCGCTCCGGAGCAACACCTCTCGCGTGAGCCTGGTGCGCAACGTCGGGCTCCGCCTGGCGCGCTCGCCGTACGTCGCCTTCCTCGACGACGACAACGAGTGGCGCCCCCAGCACCTCACCGTGGCGCTCGAGGCGCTCGAGCAGGGCGTGGACGTCGTCTACACCGCCGTCGAGCGAGCCCGCCCCGACGGCCGGACCCACGACGTGCTCTCGGCGCCGTTCGACCGCCGGACCCTCGCCGATGCCTCCTACGTGGACACGAACAGCCTCGTGGTGCGCCACGGCCGTGGCGTCCGCTTCAGCCGACTCGACCGGCCGCGCACGATGCTGCCCAAGGAGGACTGGGAGTTCGTGTGGCGTCTGAGCCGACGCCACCGGACCGTGCACCTTCCCATCCCGACCGTGCGCTACCTGATGAACCCGGACAGCTACTACACGACATGGGGCTCGGGGGACGAGCTCACGGCGCCCGACCTGGGGACCACGGGGGTCTCCACATGACCCGGCGGACCAGAGCGACGGACCCGAACCTCTCGGCGGAGACCGGCGCCGTACCGAACGACCACGTCCCACCGGACGAGGAGGTCTCGACCGGGACCCTGGCGTCCGGCACCCGGTGGATGGTCGTCGGTCGCCTCGTCACTCAGGCTTCACGGTTCCTGGTCTCGATCATTCTCGCGCGCCTGCTGACACCCGAGGCGTTCGGCATCGTTGCTGTGGCGATGACGACGATCCTCGCCCTGGAGGTGCTCAAGGACCTGGGTACCGGCTCGGCCCTGATCCAGCGCGCCTCGGTCGATCAACGGCTCATCAGCAGCGTCTTCTACCTGAACATCGCGATGGGCGTGCTCAGCGCTGGCATCATGGCCCTCGGGGCGCCGTTCATCGCCGGAGTCTTCGGCTCACCCGATGCCGCCCCGGTGGTCCGGGCGCTGTCGTTGGTGCTCCTCATCGGCGGCTTGTCACAGACCCACCACGCCATCCTGCGCCGCAGGATGAACTTCAACGCGGTCGCTGCGATCGACATGACGGGTGCACTCACGACGGGCATCGTCAGCATCGCCCTCGCCGTGGCGGGCCTCGGTGTCTGGGCGATGGTGTGGGGCAACGTCGCCGGTGTGGTCGCCGGCACGGTTGTGGCGCTCCTACGCTCCGGCTGGCAGCCGAGTGCGACGTTCAGCCCCGCAGCGCTGCGCAGCATCGCCGCCTTCAGTCTCAACACCGCGGCCTTCAACCTCACCACCTTCGTCCTGCGCAACTCCGACAAGGTCCTCGTCGGGCGCTGGCTGGGCGCTTCTCCCCTGGGGATCTACACCCTCGCCCAGCGGACGATCAGCTACCCGGTGGAGTCCATCGCCCAGGTCCTGATGACGGTCCTGTTCCCCGCCTTCTCCAGACTCCAGGACGACCACGAGGCGCTGCGCAACGGCTACCTGCGCGCCCTCGGTGCGATCGCCTTCGTGACGCTCCCGGTCATGGTCGGTGCCGCGGCCGTCGCGACCCCCCTCGTGCACACCGTCTTCGGGGACCAGTGGCTGGACCTGATCCCGCTGCTGTGGTTCATGGCGCCCGCCGGAGCCCTCGCCGCACTCATGAGTGCGATCAACACCCTCTACAGCGCCAAGGGCAGGGCGGACTGGATGTTCCGGTGGGGGCTCGCCAGCGGAGCCTTCACCCTGCTCGCGTTCGCCGTCGGCCTCCAGTGGGGGCTGCTCGGCCTGGCCATCGCCTACCTCGTGGCGATGACTGTCCAGACGCCGGTAGGGCTCGCGGTCGCCGGCAGCCTGATCGAGCTGCCGTTGGGTCGCGTGCTTCGGACCTTGACGCCGTACCTCCTGATGACGATGACGATGGCCGCCGGAGCCTGGTCCACGGCGACCTGGATCGAATCGACCGGCGCCTCGCACCCGCTCGCTCTCGCAGCGGCGGTCGGGGTCGGCGCACTTCTCTATGGCGGTACGGCGTTGCTCCTGCGTCCCCCTGCGGTCAAGGACGTCGCGAGGATCGTCACCTCCCGACGTGGAGGGGGAGCCTGACAGGCCGCTCCGCACGTCGGCCGCCCCCGCGGCACCCTCAGGTAGGCGATGCCTCGTGACGTCGCGCCAGGGCTTCCAGCTCGTCGAGACGCCGGCCCAGCTGGGGTCGCTCAGGGACGCCTGCCACGGCAAGGACGTCACGCCAGCGGTGAGCCCAGTCGTGACGGCGCAGGCACTCGACGATCCCGGCCCGGCTGGCTCGGTCGCGACGGTCACCGTCGCGTTCCACGGTCTCGATGACGGTCATCACGTCCGGTGCCGGCGCTCGGAGCGGCACGACGGCGTCGGTCCAGCCGAAACAGTCCTCGAAGTCTGAGGTCTCGGCGGCTGAGCCGAGCATCACCGCACCTGCGGCGAGCACCTCGAAGTACCTGTTGGTCAAGGACTCCTCGCCACCCGTGCGCGCGGTCCGGCCAGGATCGTCATTGTTCCGGTAGACCACCGAGTAGCGGCTGCGCCGCAGCATCGCCGCCAAGGCAGCACGGTGCTCGCGGTGGCCGGTGACCTGGAACGCCCCGTGGACAGTGTCGTAGTGGTAGTAGATGTCGCCAGCAGCCATCGCGTCGAGCAGTGCGTCGTGAGTCTCGGGAAGGCGGCGCCCATAGCTCGAGACGTCGATGCACCGCGCGCCGTCCGGCGTCGGAGGCGCGAACAGAGCCGTGTCGACGGCCGTCGGCAGATAGGTGCACGGCACCCCCGTGATCCTCTCGACCGCGGGGATCGCCCCCCGGCTGAAGAGGAAGATGTGGTCGAACCCGCGCAGCTGGCGCAGGTAGTCCGCGACGCCGTCGACCTCGGTAGTCCAGAGCTCGACGATGAAGGCGACCTTGACCCGAGAGCGGGCGAGCTGGTCCCGGACGTGGGGCAGGGCGCCGATCTCGTGCGGATGGGCGAAGACCGCGAAGAACAACTCGGCGTCGATCGTCGCCGACGGAGGGCGCAGAGCGCTGCGCCGCGGCCGCCCCAGTGCCTTGCGCGCACGGTTCGCCGCACCGTGGAGCACGGCGCGCGCCGGCCCGGCTGGTTGCGCGTCAGGGGTGAGGAGGAGGACGTCGTCAACCTGGGCGATGACGTCCTCGAACTCGAACTGCGACGCCTGCCACACGTAGCTTCCGGCCTGACGGCGCGACAGCACGACCGTTCTCGGCGTGACGGCCGCGCCTGGAAGCTGCGACTCGTCCGACTCGCCTGAATGCCTCACCGAACACAGCCTCATCTCAGAAGGGGCCGACGGCTGCACCACCTGGCGCCGCCCGGCAAGGGCCGGGCCCCGCGGATGGCGCCCGGTACATCGTCCCTACCCTGCCCGAGGAGCCCTGAGAGCGTAAAGCCGTCACCCGTATGGACTAACAGGTAACGATTCGGCTACGATCGCCGCGACCTGCCCGCCTCGGAAGGACCCCCGTGAATCCGTCTGCAGGCCGTGCCTGGCGCCTTCCCGCCACGTGCGCTCTCCTTGCCCTTTCGTTGTCCTCGTGCGGGACGACAGACACCGTCGACGTGCCACCTCCCGTCCTGAGCGACGGCCTCGAGGAACTCACCACGAGCGACCCGAGCCCCACGACCGAGCCCTCGGTGACACCCGAGGCAGAGCCCGAGGTCACGAAAGACCCCGAACCCGCCCCCACCCAGAGCGAGGCCCCTGCGGAGGCCCCTGCCCCCAGCGAGACCTCGGCGCCTCGTGACCCCACGGGCACGGCCGAGGACCAGGTCGACCGCTCGCAGGACCCGGCCCGTCCGGCCCCGCCGGACGGGAGCACGACGGAGCCGACCGACGACGCGTCACCCGCCACGCCCTCGTCCGGGGACATCGCTGACGTCACCGGACGCACCTCGAGCAAGGCACTCACGCCCATGGCGGGCGGATGGCGTACCGATTCCGGCGTCGTCCTCGAAGATGTCGTCATCGACGACGACGTGACGTTCGCCGGGGACGACGTCACCTTGCGCAACGTCAGGATCAACGGCGAGGTGATCTTCCGGGGCGACGGCGCGGTGCTGGCCGACTCTGAGGTCGGGGCGCTGTCACTCTCCGGGACGACCGACTTCCACGGTCGTGGGATCGAGATCTTCGGCGCGACGGGGCGGGACGGGGTGCACATCACGTCCGACAGCGGGCGCGCCTCCGACGTGGTCCTGGAGGACGTGTGGGTGCACAGCCCCAAGGTCACTCCCACGTCGCACTACGACGGCATCCAGGTCCGGGGTGTCGACAACCTTGTGATGCGCCGCCTCCACATCGACCTCGGGCCCCGCGAGCCGCAGCACAACGCTGCCCTCTACCTGCAGGACGCCCAGGGCGGTAACCAGGATGTGCTGGTGGAGGACTCCACCTTCCTCGGCGGTGGGTACGTGATGTACATCTTCGCCGAGGACGTGAAGGTCCGACGCAGCACCATGGGGCAGGGCAACTGGGGGCACCTCTACCCTCGGTCGCCGCTCAGCAGCTTCAGCGAGTTCGACGACAACGTGACCGTAGGTGGCGATGCCCTCGAGCTGGGCTCGGAGCCGGGTGGCGCCGCCTTCGTCGCACGCGAGGCCCGCTGAGGACGCGCACGCGAGTCCTCGCCCGCGCAGCATCGCGCGGGCGAGGACTTCTCAGGAACACCGAGCACCGACCGATAGCCAGGACGACGCCTGTCGCTTCCTGACGTGAGGTCTGCCACCGTGCCACCCCTGATTCACTCGTCCGCCACGCACCGAACCCGCCGTGCGGTGGCTCGTGGCCTGGCCATCGGGCTGGTCCTGGTCCTCGCCCAGACGATCGTCCCCGCCACCGGCTCCGTAGCCAGCTCGTTCGACCTGGTCGCCACCGTCACCGGTGCGACGACCCTCCCCCCCGGCGGGTCCAGCTCGATGAAGGTCACCTACGCCAAGAACGGCACCAACGTGCCCACCGCCACCCTCACGCTGCAAAGACTCACCTCCGGGACCTGGAACGACGCCGCGAACGTCACCATCACCCGCGGCTCCGGTCAACGAGCCCTGCGCCCCAAGACCACCACCACCTACCGCCTGCGCAACTACAACAGCTCCGCAGTCACCGCACCCTTCACCATCAAGGTCGCCAGCTCGTTCGACCTGGTCGCCACCGTCACCGGTGCGACGACCCTCCCCCCCGGCGGGTCCAGCTCGATGAAGGTCACCTACGCCAAGAACGGCACCAACGTGCCCACCGCCACCCTCACGCTGCAAAGACTCACCTCCGGGACCTGGAACGACGCCGCGAACGTCACCATCACCCGCGGCTCCGGTCAACGAGCCCTGCGCCCCAAGACCACCACCACCTACCGCCTGCGCAACTACAACAGCTCCGCAGTCACCGCACCCTTCACCATCAAGGTCGCCGCCCCCGCGGACAGCACCAGGACCGTGGCGTCACGCCACTCGTCGCTCCCCGATGGGCGGTCCGTGGGCGTGCCTGTCGGCCGAGACCTGACCCGGTCCGGCGCTACATCGATCGCCCCGTCGCGAACGACCATCAAGGACATGCACTACACCGGTGACCTTCGCGTCACCGGACAGGACGTCACACTTCAGAACGTGCTCGTCGATGGAGAGGTCGTCATCCGCGGGTCATCCAGGGTCACCGTCATCGACTCGAGCGTCGGTGCGTTCAGCATCTCCGGGTCGACCGATGTCACAGCCCGACGGCTGGACGTCTTCGGTTCGCTCGGGCGTGACGGCCTGCACATCACGTCCGACTCGGGACGGTCAGCACGCGTCCTCGTCGAGGACTCGCGGATCCACTCGCCCCAGGTCACGGCGACGAGCCACTACGACGGTGTCCAGGTGCGCGGGGTCGACGACCTGACCCTCCGGGGGAACTCGTTCGAGCTGGGGCCGCACCGCGAACTGCACCAGCTCAATGCGGCGGTCTTCCTCCAAGAGGCCAACGGCGGCAACACAGCGGTCCTCGTCACCGAGAACTGGATCGACGGTGGCGGCTACTCGATGTATCTGTCCGGGAAGGACGTGACCGTCGCGCGCAACCGGTTCGGAGACAACCACCGCTGGGGCCTGCTCTACCCGGCGTCCAACCTCAGCTCGGTGAACCTCGTCGACAACGTCTCACTCCGAACAGGAGCGCCCGCACTGCCCTGAGGGTCTGTCCTCAGGACAGCCCGCGGAAGACCTCGATGTAAGCCGTGGCCTGGGTGCTCCAGCGCAGGTGCTCCTCGATGCGCTTGCGGCCCAGGGCGCCCATCTCGTGACGGCGCTCGGGGTCGTCGAGCAACATGGCGATGCCACGGGCCAGGGCGCCGTCGTCGTCCTCGTGGACCACGAGGCCGGCCGCACCGGCCGAGCGCCGGTTCTCGGTGAGGTCGAAGCCCACCACGGGCAGCTCGTAGGCCATGTACTCCATGGTCTTGTTCATGGTGGACTTGTCGTTGAAGTCGTTGACCGGGTCGGGGGTGACGCCCAGGTCGGCGCTCGAGAGCCAACGGCTGATCTCGGCCGGGCCGACCTTGCCGGTGAAGGTCACGTACTCGTCGAGTCCCAGGCGCGTGCACTGGGCGCGCAGGTCCTCGAGGCAGTCCCCGAAGCCCATCAGGCCGAAGTGCGCATCGGTGCGCCCGAGCACGTTCACGTAGTGGTCGATCGCACCGAGCAACCGGTCGACGCCGTCCTGGGGCCCCATGATGCCGAGGTAGCAGACCAGGTGCTCGCGGCCGTGACGCAGGGCCGGGTCGGGCTCCTCGCTGCGCATGCGGTCGGGGTCGGGGGCGCTCATCACGATCGTCGAGCGCTCGAGGGGGACCTTGCCGCGGGTGGTCGCGATCTCGCGGTAGGACTCGTTGGTCGAGATGACGTGGTCGGCCGTGGCGTAGGTGGCGCGCTCGAGCAGCAGGAGCCCGCGGTGGAGCAGACCCCGGCGGCCGAACCGGGCCTCGAAGACCTCGGGGCACAGGTCGTGCTGGTCGTAGACGAACTTCTTCCGTCCCACGAGCTTGTGCAGCCGCGCGAGCAGCCAGTACGTGTCCGGCGGGTTGCAGGCCTGCAGGACGTCGAAGCCCTCGTTCCGCCGCACGTGGACCGACAGCACCGCGGTGCGCAGCCACGCGTAGACGAACTCGATGAAGTAGCCGAGGATCCCCGACCGTGCCTTGGCGGGCGGGTAGGTGTGGATCCGGACGCCGTCCAGCGTGCGGTGCGCGGGCTGGCCGACCTCACGCGGGCAGATCACCGAGACCTGGTGACCCGCGGCCACCAAGGCCTGGCACTCGAGCCAGACGCGTCGGTCGAGGGGGACGGAGAGGTTCTGCACGACGACGAGGACGCGCGCGGGTCGTAGGGTCACAGGGGGCTCCAGATCGAGGTCGCGGACACGAGGGACCGGTCGAGGTCAGCAAGGGATGGCGCTCCCGCGAGGGCCATGACGTGGGTCAGGTCGGCACGCAGGGCCTCGAGGGCCTCGACCACACCGGCCTCCCCCCCTGCGGCGAGACCCCAGACCACCGGTCGGCCGACCATGACGGCCGATGCGCCGAGAGCCAGCGCGATGAGGCAGTCCAGGCCGGAGCGGATTCCGCCGTCCACCAGGACAGGGCCCCGGCCGGCGACGGCGTCGACGACCTCGGGCAGGGCGATGGCGCTGGGCACGGCCCGGTCGAGCTGGCGACCGCCGTGGTTGGAGACGACGACCCCGGCGGCGCCCGCGTCGAGGCAGGCGACGGCCTCGTCACCGCGGAGCACGCCCTTGACGAGCACGGGCAGGCCGCTGGCCTCGGCGAGCCACGAGATGGCCTCGAGGGTGATCGTCGGGTCCTGCTCCGCCGCGCGCCGGGCATCGGCCCGGTCGGGGTCGAGGTGCTGCTGCAGGTTCACCAGGAAGTGGTCGTCCGGGATCGCGATCCGGGTGCCCGTCACGCGCCGCTTGACGCCCACGTAGGGGGTGTCCCCCGTGAGCACGAGGGCCCGGGCGCCAGCGCTGACGGCCCGCTCGACCAGACGCAGGGTCAGGTCGCGGTCCCGCATCGCGTAGACCTGGAACCACCACGGTGCGGACCCCGCCGCGGCGACCTCCTCGAGGGGGGTCGAGGAACGTGTCGACAGCGCGAGCAGGCTCCCGGTCGCGGCCGCCGCGCGGGCAGTGGCCCGCTCCCCCTCGGTGTGGGCCAGCCCCTGGAAGGCCGTGGGGGCCAGCACCACGGGCGAGGAGACCTCAGCGCCGAGGAGCGAGGTGGACAGGTCGACCCGCCCGACGTCCCGCAGCACCCGGGGACGCACCCGGTAGTGCTCCCAGGCCGTCCGGGACTCGTGCAGGGTCGTCTCGGCTCCGGCACCTGCGGCGAAGTAGTCGTAGACCTCCGCCGGGAGCAGGGCTGCGGCCTTGTCCTCGTGCTCGGCCAGGGCGGTGAGGGTCATCGCGGTGCGGTCGACCGGACCGCGGCTCTCAGTAGGCACCTGCCCCACCGATCACTGCGCGCCCTGTCTTCCACAGGATCATCAGGTCCATCATCACCGACCAGTTGTCGACGTAGCGCAGGTCGAGGCGCACCGACTCCTCCCAGTCCAGGTCGGCACGGCCGCTCACCTGCCACAGCCCGGTCAGGCCTGGGCGCACGTGCAGCCGACGGTGCACCGCGTCGTGGTACTGCTCGACCTCGGAGACGAGCGGCGGACGGGGCCCGACGAGGGACATGTCGCCCTTGACGATGTTGAACAGCTGGGGCAGCTCGTCGAGGGAGTACTTGCGCAGGAACCGTCCGACCGGCGTGATCCGGGGGTCCGCGTGCATCTTGAACATGGGACCGTCGCGGTCGCTGCTGGCGAGGAGCTCTTCCCGGCGCCGGTCGGCGTCGACGTACATGCTGCGCAGCTTGTACATCGTGAACTCGCGGCCGTCGATGCCCACGCGGGTCTGCCGGAAGAAGGCCTTCCCGGGTGAGGTCACCCGCACCGCGAGCGCAGCACCGGCGATCAGCGGCATGGCCACGAGGGCGAGAGCGGTGCCGAGGACCCGGTCCAGGGTCGCCTTGGCGAGCATCCTGCGCTTGGAGGCACCGACCTCGACCTTGAGCAGCGACAGGGTGGTGGTCGGCTTGAGCGACAGACGCGGGCCCACGACCTCGACGAGGTCGGGTGCGACGAGCAGCTCGGCCCTCGCCTTGCCCAGAGCCCAGGACAACCGTCGCAGCGCGTCACCGCGGAGCACCGAGCCCGCCACGACCACCGCGTCGACCCCGTGGTCGACGACGACCTGAGGCACGTCGGCGATCGCCCCGAGCACCTCCACGTGCTGCTCCGCAGGGGACAGCGTCACGTCGAGGGAGGGGGTGCACGCACCGACCACCTGGTAGCCGTGGTAGGCCGAGCTCGAGAGCTCCTCGGTCAACCGCGCGACCTGGGTCGGGTCCCCGACCACGAGGGTGCGGATCGTCCCGACCCCGCGACGGCGCCGGTGATGCAGCACCCGACGCTGCGCGTAGCGGGCGAGGCAGGACATGAGCACCGCGGTCGGGACCGCGATGAAGACGAGGCGCCGCGGCACAGCGACCTGCGTGGTGTAGGCCGCCGCCATGAGGCCCGCGGCGAGGAGCAGGCCACCCTGCACGACCGACTGGAACTCGGCGGGCCCGTCGCCCAAGGCGCTGAGCTCGTAGCCACGCATCACGGCGACCGCGAGGGCGAAGCCCAGTCCCGTCACGACCCCAGCGGCGACCGTGACCTGGTCGAGGCCGACGATCGTCGTCAGCGCGGTGATGCTCACGGCGGTGCCGAGGACGACGTCCGCGACGACGGCGAGGAGCATGTACCGCAGCGCGGCGCGCTCCCACCCCACGCGGCGGTGATTCTCGAGGTCCTGGAGGCTGCGCTGCGGGGGATCGAAGGGCTGCTGCGAGGCCCAGGACCGCCGAGGGCCCGATGTCCGCCCTCGCCGCTCACCCCGTGCCGAGCGTTCGATGTCGCGATGCGCAGTTACCGTCACAGGTCTACCCCCAAAGTCCGTCGTCGGACTTGAGGGTATACCGACCTATACGCCCCGAAGGTGCGAACTGTCCGATTTCACCCGGTTGCCAGGGTCACGTCTCAGGCTGGCGCGTGGAAGCGCTGCTGGGCGGCGGTCAGGCCGTCGCGGACCACCATCTCGACCGCGTCGGCGGCGGCGTCCACGAGCCACGGCAGCTCCTTGCGCTCCGCCGCGGCGAAGTCCTTGAGGACGTAGTCCGCAGCCTCCATCCGTCCGGGCGGCCGACCGACCCCGACGCGGACCCGGAGGTAGTCACGGGTGCCCAGGGCCGAGGAGATGCTCCGCAGACCGTTGTGGCCGCCCTCCCCGCCGCCGGCCTTCAGACGGACCTGCAGGTAGGGGATGTCGAGCTCGTCGTGGACCACGAGCACGCGCTCGGGCGGGACCTGCAGGTACTGCGCGAGGGCGCCCACGGGGCCACCCGAGGTGTTCATGTACGTGGTCGGCCGTGCGATGACCACGCGGGGGCCGGGCGCGCCACCGGGCAAGGTCCCCAGGCGCACGTCGGCGACCTGGGCACGGCTGCGGTGCGTGACGAGGCTCGCCCGGCAGCGGCCGAGCAGCTCGTCGAGGACCATGTGGCCCACGTTGTGACGGTTGCCGGCGTAGGCCGGCCCCGGGTTGCCGAGGCCCACCACCAGCCAGGGATCGCTCACGGTCGACGTCACCGCCTTCGTCCGGGTGCACGCGACGCCCGGCCCCCTCGGGACCGGGCGTCGTCACGCACGGAGGATCAGACCACGCCCCCGACGGGGCGGTGGCTCAGGACTCGTCTGCTGCGGCGGAGGCGGCGGACTGGGCCGAGGCCTCCTCGGCGATGGCCGCCTCGAGGGCGTCGTCCTCGGCCGAGGCACGCGGGGTCGAGATCGCGATGATGAGGTCCTCGGGGTCACCCTCGTAGGAGGCGCCCTCGGGGAGCACGAGGTCGCCACCGCGCACCGAGGCGCCGTCCTCGAGCCCCTCGATCGAGACCTCGACCCACTCGGGGAGGTTCGTGGCCTCGGCCTCGAGCTGGACGGCCTGGGTCTCGACGACGTGGATGGTGCCGGGGGCCGACTCGCCCACCACGTGCACGTTCACCTCGACGGTGACCTTCTCGCCCTTGCGGACCTCGAGCAGGTCGATGTGCTCGATGAACCCCTTGATCGGGTCGCGCTGGACGTCCTTGGCGATCGCGAGGGTCTTCTTGCCGTCGAGCTCGACCGCGTAGAGCGCGTTCGAGTGCTTGAGGGCCAGCATCGTGGCGTGGCCGGGCAGCGTGATGTGCACGGGCTTCTCGCCGTGGCCGTACAGCACGGCGGGGACCTGGTCGGCGCGACGGATACGGCGGGCGGCGCCCTTGCCGAACTCGGTGCGGACGGTGGCGAGCAGCTTGACCTCGGACACGGGGAACTCCTGGAGTCGGTGGGTACTGGACGTCGGTGGCTGGCCAGCTGCACGAGCAGGCACCAGCGGGGCGGCGGCCTCGGCGCGGGACACAGAACGGACGCGCGCGCACGACCGCCGCGTCGATCACGGAGCCGTACCGGATGTCGCGGGGACTCCCCGCACCGGCCGTCCGACGTCCCTCGCCGAGGCAACCAGGGGAGTCTACCCGTTCCCGGCGGCGCCGACGACCCGCCTGGTCAGGCGGGCCGCGCGGTGCGGCGGGTCAGAGTTCAGGCGGCACCGTCGAAGAGGGAGGTCACCGAGCCGTCGTCGAAGACCTCGCGGATCGCGCGGGCGAGGAGCGGCGCGATGGACAGCACCGTGAGCTTGTCGAACTGCCGGTCCTCGGAGATCGGCAGGGTGTCGGTCACGATGACCTCGCGCGCCCCGCACTCGGTCAGGCGCTGGGCCGCCGGGTGGGACAGCACGCCGTGGGTCGCGGCCACGATGACGTCCTTGGCCCCGGCCGCGAGGACGACCCGCACGGCCTCCGAGATGGTGCCGCCGGTGTCGATGAGGTCGTCGGTGAGGATCGCGGTGCGCCCCTCGACGTCGCCCACCACGCGGTTCGCGACAGCACGGTTGGGCGTGGTGACGTCACGGGTCTTGTGGATGAAGGCCAGCGGGCAGCCGCCGAGCTTCTCGGCCCACTGCTCGGCCACACGGATGCGGCCCGCGTCGGGCGAGACGACCGCCACGTTGCTCTGGTCGACCCTGGTCCGCACGTAGTCCACGAGCAAGGGCATCGCCCACAGGTGGTCGACGGGTCCGTCGAAGAACCCCTGGGTCTGGGCCGCGTGCAGGTCCACGCTCATGAGGCGGTCGGCCCCGGCCGTCTTGAACAGGTCGGCCATGAGCCGGGCCGAGATCGGCTCGCGGCCCCGGTGCTTCTTGTCCTGGCGCGAGTAGCCGTAGAACGGCTGGACCACGGTGATCGTCTTGGCCGAGGCCCGCTTGAGGGCGTCGACCATGATGAGCTGCTCCATGATCCACTCGTTGATCGGCGCCGTGTGGCTCTGCAGCACGAAGGCGTCGGCCCCGCGCACGCTCTCGCCGTACCGGACGTAGATCTCGCCGTTGGCGAAGTCGTAGGCCGTGGTCGGCACGAGCTCGACGTCGAGCCCGCGGGCGACGTCCTCGGCGAGCTCGGGGTGCGCCCGGCCCGAGACGAGGACGAGACGCTTGGCGCCGTCGGCGGAGGTGATCCCGGTCATCGCGTCAGTGCCCTTCGGTGGTGTGGCCTGCATCGGGGGCGCCCCCTGCACCATGCTGCTCCCGCTCGGCTCGCGCCTGCGGGGAGAGTCCCTCGTCGCCGTCCCCCTCGCCCAGGGCCGCGGCCGCGGCCTCGGCCGACGGGGTGAAGTCGGATC
>NZ_JALPKN010000150.1 GCF_023630195.1 Actinotalea sp. C106
TACCCGGGCGGGGGCGGCGGCACGTCGCCGGACCCGCCCGCGGGCGGGGCGTACGGGTTGGCCCCTGCCGACGGGTCGTCGCCTCCGGGGCGCGAGTGGGGATCGAGGCCGTAGCCCCCGTGCGGCGTGCTCATGCGAGTCAACCTACTGGCCGGACCGTCCTCCTGGCGCGGGCGTCCCCCGTGCGGCTCAGTCCTCGAGGTCGACCACGACGGGCACGTGGTCCGAGGCGCCCTTGCCCTTGCGGGCCTCGCGGTCGATCGACACCCCGGTGACCCGGTCGGTCAGCGCGGGGGAGGTGTAGGCGAAGTCGATCCGCAGGCCCTTGTTCTTGGGGAAGGCGAGCTGCTGGTAGTCCCAGTAGGTGTACCTGCCCTCCTCGGGGACGTGCACCCGGGAGACCTCGGTGAAGCCGGCGTCGGCGAAGGCGAAGAAGGCGTCGCGCTCGGGCTGGGTCACGTGGGTGTGGCCCTCGAAGGCCGTGACGTCGTAGACGTCGGTGTCGTAGGGGATGACGTTCCAGTCGCCCAGCAGGGCCGTCTGCGTCGCCGGGTCCGCCTCGAGCCAGCCTGCCGCGCTGCGGCGCAGCTGCTCGAGCCAGGCCAGCTTGTAGGCGTAGTGCGGGTGGTCCGGGGACCGGCCGTGCGGCACGTACAGACTCCACACGCGGACCCCGCCGCAGGTCGCCCCCAGGGCGCGCGCCTCGACCACGGGGCCGTCCTCGCCGAACCCCGGCTGGTCGGGGAAGGCCACCTCGACCTCCTCGATCCCGACGCGGGAGACCACGGCGACGCCGTTCCACTGGCTGAGACCGACGTGGGCGACCTCGTAGCCCGCGGCCTCGAAGACCGCGTGCGGGAACTGCTCGTCCTTGCACTTGGTCTCCTGCAGGGCCAGCACGTCGGTGCCGCTGCTCTCGAGCCAGGCCACGGCACGGTCGGCGCGAGCCCGGACCGAGTTGATGTTCCACGTCGCGATCCGCATGGCGAGCACGGTACCGCCCGGGGCTGACGGCCCCGCGGCCGGGCGGACGGCCCCGCGGGGCCGAGGACGGCGTACCTCCTCGACACCTTCACCTCCGATCCGCCCGACCTCGCCCGTCCGCCCGGGGCCACTGCGTAGGGTGGCCGCATGGCTACCGTCCTGATCACCGGTGCGAGCGCTGGCCTGGGCCTGGAGTTCGCCTGGCAGCTCGCCACAGCCCGGCACGACGTCGTGCTGGTCGCCCGGAACGAAGACCGTCTCGAGCGGCTGGCGAGCCAGCTGCGCGCCGCCGCCGGGGTGCACGCCGAGGTGCTCCCCGCCGACCTCGCTGATCGCGAGCAGGTCGCCCGCGTCGCCGATCGGCTGCGCAGCACCGAGGACCCGGTCAGCCTGCTGGTCAACAACGCAGGGCTCTCGGTGGGCTCCCGCTTCGTCGGTGGGGACCTGGACGCCCACCTGGACGCCCACGAGGTGATGGTCCGTGCGGTCATGGTGCTCTCGCACGCCGCGGCCGGGGCCATGGTCGAGCGCGGCCGTGGGGCGATCGTCAACGTCTCCTCGATCGCGGCCCTCACCGCGATGGGCACCTACTCGGCGGACAAGGCCTGGGTGCGGGTGTTCACCGAGGCCCTCGCGGTCGAGCTGCGCGGCACGGGCGTGACGGCCACCGCGCTGTGCCCGGGCCTGGTGCACACCGAGTTCCACGAGCGGGCCGGCATCGACCAGGAGGGGTACCCCGAACTCGCGTGGCTCAACGCCGACGCCGTGGTCGCCGCCGCCCTGGCCGACGTGCGCCGCGGCGCGGTGATCTCGACGCCGAGCCTGCGCTACGGGATCGTCTCGGAGGTCACCCGGCTGCTGCCGCGGGCGGCGATCCGGGCGATCTCGGGGGACCGGCGCCTGCGCCGGCACGTCGCCCAGGAGAGCACCGAGGACCGCTAGCCTGACCGCGTGAACGACGCCTTCGGACCCACGCCCCGCGAGCAGCTCCGCGCGCTCATCACCGAGCTCGCCGTGGTGCACGGCCGGGTGACGCTGTCCTCGGGGCGGGAGGCGGACTACTACGTCGACCTGCGCCGCGTGACGCTGCACCACCGCGCGGGGCCCCTCGTCGGGCACCTGCTGCTGGACCGGCTCGAGGAGGTCGGCCTGGGCACGCAGGAGGTCGACGCCGTCGGTGGCCTGACCCTCGGGGCGGACCCGGTCGCCACGGCGCTGATGCACGCCGCGGCCTCGCGCGGGCAGGACCTCGACTCCTTCGTCGTCCGCAAGGAGGGCAAGGCCCACGGCCTGCAGCGGCGCATCGAGGGGCCCGACGTCGCCGGACGGCGCGTGGTCGCCGTCGAGGACACCTCCACCACGGGCGGCTCGGTCCTGACCGCCGTCGAGGCCCTGCGCGAGGCGGGGGCCGAGGTCGCCGGCGTGGCCGTGATCGTCGACCGCGGGACCGGGGCCCGGGAGCGCATCGAGGCCGAGGGGCTGAGCTACCACTACCTGTTCGACCTGGCCGACCTCGGCCTGGCCTGAGCGCCCCGTGATCTGCACCCGGGAGGGGAGACGCTGATGGTCGACGCGCTCTTCGGTGTCCTCTCCTTCCTCGTCCCGCTCGGCATGGTGCTGATCGTCCCGGTGGTCCTGCTCGGCGGCCTGTGGTGGCACTTCCGGGGGATCAAGAAGACCAAGGAGTGGGCGGCACAGGTCGGCTGGACCTACGTGGGCTCCGACCCGTCGCTGGTGTCCCGCTGGCGCGGGCAGCCCTTCGGGATCGGCAGCGGGCGGCAGGCTACCCGGGTTGTCACGGGGACGTACCAGGGCCGCCAGGCGGTCTCGTTCGCCTACCGGTACACGACCGGCTCGGGGAAGAACCGGAGCACGACCACCTACCACGTGTCGGCCCTGCACCTGCCGGCCTACCTCCCGAACCTCGAGCTGACGCCGGAGGGTCTCGGGGCTCGGCTCGCCAAGGTCTTCGGCGCGCAGGACATCCAGTTCGAGTCCGAGGACTTCAACCGCGCCTGGCGGGTCGCGGCACCGGACCCGCGCTTCGCGCACGACGTGCTGAACCCTCGGCTCATGGAGCGCCTCCTGCGACCGGACGCGCAGGGCCTCGCGCTGCGGATCGAGGGCCAGGACGTGCTCTGCTGGTCCCTGGGGTCGCCGAACCTGCACGGTCTCGCGCGACGCCTGGACGTCATGAGCGCGATCGTCGAGGCCGTGCCCCGCTTCGTGTGGCAGGACCACGGCTACGATCCACTCAACCGATGATGGAGGCTCTGGTGGACACGATCGGCATCGTCCTGCTCGTCCTGCTCGCGATCGTGCTGATCGTGCTGCTGTGGGGGGTGGCGACGTACAACGGCTTCGTCCGGCTGCGGAACCTCGTGCAGGAGGCCTGGCGCCAGATCGACGTCGAGCTGCACCGTCGCCACGACCTCATCCCCAACCTGGTCGAGGCGGTCAAGGGTTACGCGGCCCACGAGCGGGGCGTCTTCGACGAGGTGACCCGGGCGCGTGCCGCGGCGGCGAGCCCCGGGGCGGGCCCGGCCGAGCAGGCCGCCCAGGAGGACATGCTCAGCCAGGCGATGGGCCGGCTGTTCGCCGTCGCCGAGGCCTACCCGCAGCTGCGGGCGAGCGAGAACTTCATGCAGCTGCAGGCCGAGCTCACCAACACCGAGGACCGCATCGCGGCGGGCCGCCGGTTCTACAACGCGAACGTGCGGGCCCTGAACACCAAGGTCGAGACGTTCCCGGCGAACATCGTCGCCGGGATGTTCCACTTCGCCCGCGCCGAGTACTTCGAGGCCCAGGACCCCGCGGTCCGCGCCGTCCCCCGCGTCGACTTCGGCACCACCCCCACCCCCTGAAGCACGAGGTGGGCGGTCAGACGAGCCCGATGAGGTCCTGGATCGAGGGGACGACGGCGCCGGGGCGGAAGGGGAAGGTCTCGACCTGGTGCTCCCGGGTCGAGCCGGTGAGGACCAGGAAGGTCTGCAGCCCGGCCTCGATCCCCGCCACGACGTCGGTGTCCATCCGGTCCCCGACCATCGCGGTGGTCTCGGAGTGGGCGTCGATCCGGTTGAGGGCTGAGCGGAACATCATCGGGTTGGGCTTGCCGACGAAGTAGGGGCTCCGCCCGGTCGCCGCAGTGATCATCGCGGCCACCGCGCCCGTCGCGGGCACGTCCCCCTGGGCGCTGGGCCCGGTCACGTCGGGGTTGGTCGCGATGAACCGCGCCCCGCCCTGGATGAGCCGGACGGCCCGGGTGATCGCCTCGAAGGAGTACGTGCGGGTCTCGCCCAGCACCACGTAGTCCGGGTCGGTCTCGGTGAGGGTGTACCCCGCCTCGTAGAGCGCCGTGGTCAGCCCGGCTTCGCCGATCGCGTAGGCGCTGCCCCCGGGCACCTGGTCGACCAGGAACTGCGCCGTGGCGAGGGCCGAGGTCCAGATCGCACCCTCGGGGACGTCGATCCCCGCGCCGCGGAGCCGGGCACGCAGGTCCCGCTCGGTGTAGATCGAGTTGTTCGTCAGGACGAGGAACGGTCGCCCGGCCTCGCGCAGGGTCCGGACGAACTCCGCGGCCCCCGGCAGCGCCTTGCCCTCGTGGACGAGCACCCCGTCCATGTCCGTCAGCCAGCTGTGGATCTCGCGCGGGGCGGCCTGGTCACGGGTCACTCCCCGAGCCTACGACGCGGGCAGTCGCTCGGCCCGGGACGGCTCCCTCGCCCACGCGGGGTCAGCGGCCGCCGTCCCCGCCCCACGACCCCGCCCCAGCTGCACGGGCTCGGTGCGCTCCTGCTCGTGGGCCAGCACGAGGGCGACGGCCACGCCGCTGAGCAGCAGGCCCGCAGCAGTCCCGAGGGTGAACGGCTCACCGAAGAGCAGGGCGCCCGCGACCGCGGTGGTCGGCGCGACGAGGAACAGCAGGGCGTTGAGCCGCGTGACGCCGATGCGGGCGAGCAGTGCCCAGTAGAGCCCGTAGCCCCCCAGGCTCGGGACGACGGCGAGGAAGAGCGCGACGCCCCAGAACGAGGCCTGGGCCGGTGGTGCCGCCGTGCCCGTGGCGAGCGCGATCCCGCCGATGACGACCACCCCGACGGCGGCGTGAAGGGTCAGCGCAGTCAGGGGGCTGGTCGTCGTCGGACGACGGCGCGCGACGAAGGTCGCCGCGACCAGGCTCGCCATCGCCGCGAGCGGCAGGGTGTAGGCCCAGGCGGGGGCCGAGGCCGCGGCGAGGTCTGCCCCGACCACGAGCACCACGCCGACGGCGCCGGCCGCGAGACCGAGCCACTGCATGGCGACCACCCGGAGCCCGAGGAGCGGGCCGACGAGCGTCGCCACGACCAGGGGCTGCACGGCGTCGATGAGGGCGGTGGTGCCCGAGGCGACGCCTGCGCCGATCGCGAGGTACACCGGCAGCACGTAGCCCACCTGGGAGAGCAGCCCGACGAGCAGGTGGGTCGTGACCTCGCCGGGCTCGAGCCGGCGCCCGGACCGGCGTCGGCGCAAGGCTCCGAGGGCCAGCAGCAGCGCGAGCAGCGGGACGAAGCGCCACACGAGCAGGGTGACGGGGTGCGCGTCGTGGCTGCCGAGCCGGGCGCCGAGGAACCCCGAGCTCCAGCACAGCACGAAGGCGACCGAGGCGAGGGGCACGGCGACGCGAGCAGGTATACCGATCGGTGTACTCATCCGGCGAGACTATACCGATCTGTATAGTTGGGCCATGGCGACGCCCGACCCTCTCCCGACGATGACCCCTGGCGCCCGTCGCGTGCTCACGGCGGCCTCGACCCTCTTCTACGACCGCGGCATCCACGCGGTCGGCGTCGACGCGATCGCCGAGGCCGCGGGGGTCACCAAGAAGACCCTCTACGACCGCTTCGGCTCCAAGGACGCCCTCGTGCTGGCCTACCTCCAGGAGCGTGACCACCGCTGGCGCGAGCACCTCGAGGGGGTCCTCGCCACGGTCCCCGCCCGGGGGGCCGCCCGCGTCCTGGCCGTGTTCGACGCGGCAGCCACGTGGTCCGCGGCGAACAGCCCGCGGGGGTGCAGCGCGGTCAACGCCCGCGCCGAGAGCGACGACCCCGACCACCCCGTCTCCCGCGAGACCCTGCGGCAGAAGCGGTGGCTCCTCGAGGTCTTCGAGCGCCTGCTCACCGAGGCTGAGGTCAGCGACCCCGGGCCCCTGTCCCAGACCCTGATGCTCCTCTACGAGGGCGCGATCGTCACGGTCGGGATGGGCACCCTCGAGGCCCCGTTCACCCGCGCCCGCGACGCCGCGGCCGACCTGCTGGACCACGCGCCCTCCTGACACGCCCCGAACCGCCGTCCGCGGCTAGGGTCGGCTGCACGAACCACCGGGAGGGGCGCGCCGTGCCAGAAGAGCTCACGCTCAGCGGGGTCACCCGCACCTTCGGAGACCGGACAGCCCTCGACGACGTGAGCTTCGCGGTCCGCCCCGGGCGGATGACCGGGTTCGTCGGGGCCAACGGGGCCGGCAAGACCACGGCGATGCGGATCATCATGGGGGTGCTCTCCCCGGACTCCGGTCGCGTCGAGCTGGGCGGCACCGAGCTCGACCTGGGGATGCGACGCCGCTTCGGGTACATGCCCGAGGAGCGCGGCCTCTACCCCAAGATGAAGGTCGCCGAGCAGCTGGTGTACCTCGGCCGGGTGCACGGCCTGGACGGCGCCACGGCGCGGAGGCGCGTGACCGACCTCCTCGACCTCCTCGGCCTCGAGGACCGCAGCCAGGACCTGCTGCAGACCCTCTCCCTGGGCAACCAGCAGCGCGTGCAGGTCGCCGCCGCCCTGGTGCACGAGCCGACCCTCCTCGTCCTGGACGAGCCCTTCTCCGGCCTCGACCCGATCGCCGTGGACGCGATGGCCGAGATCCTGCGCTCGCGGGCCGCGGCCGGGGTCCCGGTGCTCTTCTCCTCCCACCAGCTCGAGCTCGTCGAGCGGCTCTGCGACGACGTCGTGATCATCGACCACGGTCGTGTGGTCGCCGCCGGGGAGGCTGACGGCCTGCGGACCGAACGCGCCGGCCGGCGGCTCCGGCTGCGGGTGGACCCCTTCCCCGAGGACCCGGCCACCGGTCCGGCGAGCGACCCCGCAGCCCTGGCCGAGGCGCCGTCGGGCTTGGCGGCCTTCCTCGACCAGGTGCCCGGGGTGAGCCTGCACGAGCACGACGGGACGATCGTCGTCGTGGACCTCGCGGAGGACGCCGACGACCAGGCCCTGCTCGCCGAGGCCCAGCGGCACGGCCTGGTCCGTGAGATGAGCCCGGTCGTCCCGACCCTCGCCGAGATCTTCCGGGAGGCCGTGCGATGAGCGGCTGGACGACCGTGCGCGTGGTGGCCGCGCGGGAGATCACCGTCAAGCTCCGGGACAAGGCGTTCCTCGGGTCGACCCTGTTCCTGCTGCTGCTCGTCATCGCGGCGACCGTGATCCCGGTGCTCATCTCGAACCAGACCCCGAGCATCCGGGTCGCGGTGCAGGGCGAGGCCGCGGCCGAGGTGGTCGAGCGGGCCGCCGAGCTCGGCACCGAGGCGCAGCAGCCCGACGCCGATCTGCCACCGGCGCTCCGGATGCTCGGTGCCCCCGGCCTTCCCGGGGCCGACGTGACGGCGGTCGAGGTCGAGCCCGAGGGTGACGCCGAGGCCCTGGTCGAGTCGGGGGACGTCGCCGCAGCCCTGATCGGCGACGAGATCACCGCCCTGCACCTGGTCGGCTCCGAGGCGGTGCCGGTCGAGCTCGAGGCCCTGGTCCGGGCGGCGGCCAACGAGGTCCAGGTCGCGGTCGCGGCCGCCGAGGCGGGCCTGAGC